>DLQV01000062.1:0-588 GCA_002474415.1 Lachnospiraceae bacterium UBA7598 | reverse complement strand
TTTCCGTTCATCGGGAATGCGATGACTTCACGAATATTTTCTTCATTACGAAGAAGCATGATCATACGGTCAACTCCTGGAGCCATACCTGCGTGTGGCGGTGCTCCGTACTGGAATGCGGTGTATAATGCGCCAAACTTGTTTTTTAACACTTCTTTGTCGTAACCTGCAATCTCAAATGCTTTTTCCATGATCTGCATATCGTGGTTACGCACAGCGCCGGAAGATAATTCCACACCGTTGCAGACAATATCGTACTGGTAAGCCAGAATATCTAACGGGTCCATGGTATTAAGTGCTTCTAAGCCGCCCTGTGGCATGGAGAATGGATTGTGGGTAAATCCAATCTTCTTGGTCTCCGGATCTTTCTCAAACATTGGGAAATCGTTGACATAACAGAAACGGTATGCATTTTTCTCGATCAGATCCAGCTTTTCTCCAAGTTCGTTTCTGATCATTCCTGCATAATATGCAGCACGCTCTTCCTTATCTGCCATAAAGAAAATTGTATCGCCAACCTCAAGTCCTGCCAGTGTGCGGAACTCTTCCTTGCAGTCATCCGGAATGAACTTGTCGATTGGTCCCTTG
>DLQV01000138.1:5167-8758 GCA_002474415.1 Lachnospiraceae bacterium UBA7598 | reverse complement strand
GTGGTATCCGCCGTTTAACACGGGAGCAGGCTACGCCATGGGTATCCGTGCCGGCGCAGAGATGACTACTTTTGAAATGCGTTTCATTGCGCTGCGCTGCAAGGACACCATCGCTCCCACGGGAACGCTGGCACAGGGTGTGGGTGCCAAGCAGGTGAATTCGCTGGGCGAAATGTACGAGACCAAATACGGTTTGACCACTTCGGAGCGTGTCTACGGCACGGTCAGCGAAAACCTTGCCGGAAGAGGTCCCTGCTATCTGCGGACAGAGGGCATTACGCCGGAACAGGACGATTCGCTGATGAAAGCGTATCTGAACATGGCACCGTCCCAGACATTGAAGTGGATCGAGAACGGAAAGAATCCCTCGCAGCAGAATGTGGAGATCGAGGGAACAGAGCCTTACATTGTGGGCGGTCATACCGCCAGCGGCTATTGGGTCGATACCAAGCGTGCTACGACAGTGCATGGTTTGTATGCCGCCGGAGACGTTGCCGGTGGATGTCCCCAGAAGTACGTGACCGGCGCTCTGGCAGAGGGCGAGATCGCTGCAGAATCCGTTCTGGAATTTTTGAAAGAAAACCAGCCGCAGGCGCCGGAAGAACAGGATGTTCAGGCGCATCTGGCAGAACTGGAACATTTCCTGAATGATGCCGGCGGTCTGTTCGACACCGAGCAGCTGGAAGATGCCATGCAGACAGTGATGGATACCTATGCCGGCGGCATTGGCACAAATTATCGGTTCCACGAAAAGGAACTGGATATTGCTGATGAGAAGATTGCACGGCTGACGGAACTGTCCGATCAGCTGCACGCAGACGATTATCAGGAACTGATGTATATTTACGAGCTGCGGGAGCGGCTTTTGGTGTGCCGGAGCGTTATCGCACATTTGAAGGCGAGAAAAGAAACACGCTGGCACAGTTTCGCTGAGAATCTGGATCATCCGGAGAAGGACGATCAGAACTGGCGCAAATATGTGAATTCCCGGATGCGAAACGGCAAGCTGGAAGTGGTATTCCGGGAACTGGTCGAGGAGGGACAGAACTATGAGCATTGCAATTGATGCAAAGCAGTGTGTCGGCTGTGGAAAGTGCCGCATGGTCTGCCCCGGCAGCCTGATTCACATGAACCAGGACGGAAAGGCATTCATCAAGTATCCCAAGGATTGCTGGGGATGTACTTCCTGTCTGAAAGAGTGTGCCGTTCACGCCATCCGCTTTTATCTGGGCGCAGATATGGGCGGCATGGGCAGCCTGGTACACACCGAAAAAGAGGGCGATATTTTACGCTGGATCGTCGATCACCCCAACGGGAAAACTTCGGAGATCCGGATCAATACCAAACAGTCAAACCAATACTAAGGAGGAAAACCTTATGCAGGAATTGTCACATCTTGACGAACTGGAAGCTGAGGCGATCTATATCATCCGTGAGGTCGCAGCAGAATGCGAAAAGCCGGTTATGCTGTATTCGATCGGCAAGGACAGCTCCGTAATGCTGCATCTGGCGATGAAAGCATTCTATCCGGAAAAGCCGCCGTTCCCGTTCTTACATATTGATACCACCTGGAAGTTCAAGGACATGATCCGTTTCCGGGATGAGACCGCAAAGAAACTGGGCATTGAGATGCTGGTTTACACCAATGAAGAGGGCGTCAAGCAGGGGATCAATCCCTTTGACCACGGCGCAGCCTATACCGATATCATGAAGACCCAGGCGCTGAAACAGGCGCTGACCAAGTACGGCTTTACCGCAGCATTCGGCGGCGGCAGACGTGACGAGGAAAAGTCCCGTGCAAAGGAACGTATCTTCTCGTTCCGCAACGAGGCACAGGCGTGGGATCCGAAGAACCAGCGCCCGGAAATGTGGAAGCTCTACAACACCAAGATCAAAAAGGGTGAGAGCATCCGGGTATTCCCGATCTCCAACTGGACAGAAAAGGACATCTGGCAGTATATCAAGCGGGAAAACATCGACATCGTGCCGCTGTATTTCGCAGCCGAAAGACCGGTGGTTTACCGGGACGGCAATATCATCATGGTGGATGACGATCGTCTGCCGCTGAATCCGGGCGAAAAGCCGGAGTACAAGTCCATTCGTTTCCGTACCCTGGGCTGCTATCCGCTGACCGGCGGTATTGAATCAACGGCTACCACACTGGATGAGATCATTGACGAGACACTGAGTTCTGTCTCCTCGGAGCGTACCTCCAGAGTCATCGACAATGAGGCAGCCGGCAGCATGGAACGAAGAAAGAGGGAGGGTTATTTCTAAAATGAGCGGATTATTGAAATTTATTACCTGCGGTAGTGTAGACGATGGAAAGTCCACACTGATCGGACATATTTTATACGATTCCAAACTGCTTTACGCAGATCAGGAGAAAGCGTTGGAGCTGGATTCCAAGGTGGGAAGCCGCGGTGGTGCGATCGATTACTCCCTTCTTCTGGACGGATTGATGGCAGAGCGTGAGCAGGGTATCACCATTGATGTAGCATACCGTTATTTTACAACCGAAAAGAGAAGTTTTATTGTAGCAGATACTCCAGGACATGAGGAGTACACAAGAAACATGGCAGTTGGAGCTTCTTTTGCAGACCTTGCAGTCATTCTTGTGGATGCAAAACAGGGCGTGCTCGTACAGACCAGAAGACATGCCCGAATCTGTGCACTGATGGGAATCCGTTATTTTGTATTTGCCGTAAACAAGATGGATCTTGTCGATTACAGTGAGGATCGTTTCAAGGAGATCGTTGACCAGATTCAGGAACTTTCCGAGGAACTGCATTTAGCAAGTGTCAAGATCATTCCGGTTTCTGCAACCGAGGGTGACAATGTCACTACCCATTCCGACAATATGCCTTGGTATACCGAGGAGCCGCTGCTTGCTTATTTAGAGAACATCGATGTGAGCGAAAAGAAGCAGGAGGAAGGCTTCTATATGCCGGTACAGCGTGTCTGCCGTCCGGATCACACGTTCCGTGGTTTCCAGGGACAGATCGAGAGTGGCGCCGTATCGGTCGGTGATACAATCGTGACTTTGCCGAGCAATGAGCATGCAAAAGTAAAGAGCATTTTAGTCGGAGATAAAGATTCCCAGACAGCAGACGCAGGACGCCCGGTTACGATCCAGCTTGACAAGGAAGTGGATGTTTCCCGCGGATGTGTTCTCGCCAAAGACACGAAGCTTCCGGTCAGCAAGAAATTTACCGCTACAATCCTCTGGATGGATGATGAAGAACTGACGGTCGGCAAGGATTATCTTGTAAAACTCGGTACACGTACGATTCCTGGTATCTTAAAGAATATCCAGTACAAGATTGATGTCAACACCGGTGAATTTATCCCGGTTGGCCGCCTGCGCAAGAACGAGATTGCCGTCTGCGATCTCGTATTGCAGGAAGAGATTGTCATTGATGCTTTTGCAAAGCATAAGACATTGGGAGAACTGATCCTGATCGACCGTATTTCCAACATGACCTCCGCATGTGGTGTTGTGGAAAATCCAACGCTTGATGAGACCAAGGACTTAAAGTGTGCGTTTGCCCATGGAAATCTCAAAGCAAACGGAGATATTTTCGAGGAATA
>DLQV01000138.1:191-5153 GCA_002474415.1 Lachnospiraceae bacterium UBA7598 | reverse complement strand
TTACTATGACCTTGAGGCTATGAATGTCTTTAAGGTACAGCCTTCCGATAAAACTTACACGATCGGCGATGTGATTCCGGTCAAGGGTGAGACGTATCAGTATCCGGACAGCTTTGATGTGGTTGTACTGCGTGAGCAGGTAGCCGTATCCATCCGTGACCAGAAGGTTACTGCAATCATTCCGCTTGCTGACTTTGCATACAACGATGTGCCTGTCATCAATGGCCGTGGATTTGCAGTTCATGTAACAAGTGCCGCAGATGTAGATGCGTTCAAGAAGGAGCTTGCCGCAGAGGGCAGTGAGATCTCTGAGAACTTCTTTAATAAGTGGGTTGATTTTGAGACTTACCGCCGCATCGTATTTAAAGATGAGCACTGGACAGAATAATAATTTTATTATGAGAATGGAATCCCTGCTGGTTTTAACCAGCGGGGATTTTTTGTATGGAAAAATAAGTGGAAATAAAAGGTTGACAATAGGGTATGATTGCGGTATATTAACTATAACATATTAAACCTATTAGATAAGTATGAATTAGGGGAAATGAAATGGGATTCAACACAGAACTACTACATGGTACAAAAACCGGAGATCCGGTGACCGGAGCGACACTTACCCCGGTGTACCAGTCCAGTGCTTTCTTTCAGCCATCGGCAGAGCAGCATGAGAAGCTGTTTCACAACAAAGCTGCTGGATATTCTTACACAAGAATCAATAACCCAACCATCGCAGCCTTTGAGGAGCGCATGACGGTTCTGGAGAAAGGAGTGGCATCCGTTGCCTGTGCATCCGGCATGGCAGCAATTACAAATGCCCTTCTGAATATCGTAGGAAGCGGTGATGAGATTATCACAAGCACAAGTCTGTACGGAGGAACGATTGATCTTTATCACGATCTGGAAGCGTTTGGCATCACAACAATTTTTGCGGATACAAATGATCTGGCAGATCTCGAATCAAAGATTACGGATAAGACAAGAGTCATCTTCGCGGAGACAATTGGCAATCCAAAGCTGGATGTGACCGATATTCCGGCACTCGCCGAGATCGCAAAGCGGCACAATCTTCCGCTGATGATCGACAATACGGTAGCCACTGCATTTCTTGTTCGTCCGCTCGAACTTGGCGCAGACATCGTGATCAATTCCACATCCAAATACATCAACGGCAACAGCAGTGCTATCAGTGGTGTGATCACCGATGCAGGAAGATTCAAGTGGGATCTGGAACGGTATCCGGGCATGAAGGAATATAAAAAATTTGCCAAATTTGCTTTTACCGCAAAACTGAGAAACGGATTGTTCCGTAACATGGGAGCCTGTATGGCGCCGCAGACTGCATACTATAATCTGCTTGGTATGGAGACACTGGGGCTTCGTATGGAGCGGGCGTGTGACAACGCAGCGCAGCTTGCGGCTTATCTGGAAACCATTCCGGGAATCAGCGTAAACTATCCGGGACTTGCGTCGAGTCCGTGGAATGAGGTAGCGAAGCGATTGCTGGATGGCCGATTTGGAGCAATTTTAACCATTCGCGTGGGAAGCAAGGAACGCGCCTTTGCAATCATGAATGCGCTGACCATTCCGCAGATCGTATCCAACATCGGAGATACCAAGACACTGATTGTACATCCGGAATCCACACTTGCGGCACACTCAACCGAACAGGAAAAGGTTGACGCCGCCGTATTTGATGATATGATAAGAATAAGTGTCGGTATTGAGGATATCGAAGATCTGAAACAGGATTTTACAGCAGCAATCCAAAATACCGCCGAATAAATACCGAAAAATACACAAGGTTTAAAGGAGAGAGTAATGGCTGTTGATTATGCTACATTGAAAAAAGGCGGATTTATGCGCCAGAAACAAAAAAATAATTTTTCCCTGCGTCTGGCTGTGGTAGGAGGAAATCTTACGGCAGAGAATTTGCGGATTATTGCAGATGTTGCAGAAAAATACGGAGATGGGCATGCACATCTGACTTCCCGTCAGAGTGTGGAGATTCCATTTATCAAACTGGATGACATTGAAGAAGTAAAGGAAACACTTGCAAGTGGCGGATGTAAGCCTGGCGTGTGTGGACCGCGTGTCCGTACAATTACCGCCTGTCAGGGCTCTGCAATCTGTCCAAGTGGAAATATTGACAGTTACGATATTGCAAAGAAACTGGATGAGCGTTATTTCGCAAGAGAACTTCCACATAAGTTCAAATTTGGTGTAACCGGATGCCAGAACAACTGCTTAAAGGCAGAGGAAAATGATGTCGGAATCAAGGGTGCATCTATCGTTACATGGGATGAGACAGCCTGCATCAACTGTGGAATCTGTGAGAAGACCTGCCGCGTCGATGCAATCAGTACCGTAGACGGAAAAATCGTCCTGGATGAGGAGAAATGTAACAACTGTGGACGTTGTGTGAAAGCATGTCCGACCGATGCATGGAAGGCAACGCCTGCATTTGAAGTATCGTTTGGTGGTCTGTTTGGAAACCGTGTATATAAGGGCGAGAATTATCTTCCGCTTGTGACATCAGAGGAACAGTTATTCCGCATTACCGATGCGGCAATCCAGTTCTTTGATGACAATGCCAATCCGGGAGAGCGTTTCCGCATGACACTTGAGAGAGTGGGACTTGATAAATTTGAAGAGAAGATAAAGGAGGCTTACAATGGCTGATTTTACAATTGATGAAACTGTAGACATTACCGATGTGGTCTGCCCGATGACGTTTGTTAAGGCAAAGGTAGCCATGGAAGAGTTAGAGATCGGACAGGTGCTTTCCGTACATATGAATGATGGAGAGCCAGTGCAGAACGTACCGAGAAGTTTCAAGGAAGAGGGACAGCAGGTATTAAAGCTGATCGACAATGGGGATGGAACCTATGACCTTATTGTGAAGAAGCTCGAAGAGTAGACAAGAGAGGTTAAGTGCATGGCAGCAAGAGTAAGTAAAGATAATTTTGAAGCAGAGGTTTTGCAGGCTTCTACACCGGTACTGGTGGAGTTTTATTCCGATTCCTGCATTCCGTGCAAGCAGATGTCACCGATTCTTGGCGATATCGAAGATGATTATGAGGACCGCTTAAAAGTGGTCAAAGTCAATGCAAATTTTGACGGGGAACTGGCAGAACAGTATTCCGTTATGGTTTCTCCGACCATCCTGTTTTTCAAAGATGGAAAGGAAGCAGAGCGTGTGCGCGGTCTGATCAAGAAACCGGAACTGGAAGAAATTGTGAAAAAATATATTTAGGAGGAGTTACCGATGAAAGTAACAATCGCAGGAAACGTAAAAGATATCAAAGAGGGAACGACACTGGCACAGCTCGTTGTAGACGAGAAGGTTGAAAATCCGGAATATGTGACCGTTACCGTAAACGATGATTTTGTAGAAAATCACGATCTCGCAAACGTAACCTTAAAGGAAAACGATGTAGTTGAATTCTTATACTTCATGGGAGGAGGAAGCTTCTAATGGCATTTACCAATGAGCAGATGGAGCGTTACAGCCGTCACATCATCCTGCAGGAGGTTGGTGTGAAGGGACAGAAAAAGCTCCTGAACGGAAAAGTTTTGATTATCGGTGCAGGCGGACTTGGTGCACCGGCAGCAATGTATCTTGCTGCAGCCGGTGTGGGAACCATCGGTATCGTGGACGCAGATGAAGTTGATCTGTCCAATCTTCAGCGTCAGATTATTCATGGCACCGCAGATGTAGGAAAAGCAAAAGTAAAATCTGCGAAAGAGACCATGAACGCAATGAACCCGGATGTAACCGTAAATACCTACCGTGAGTTTGTTACTTCTGAAAATATTATGGATCTGATCAAGGATTATGATTTCATCATTGATGGAACCGATAACTTCCCGGCAAAATTCTTAATCAACGATGCCTGTGTTATGGCAAAGAAGCCATTTTCACATGCAGGAATTATCCGGTTTAAGGGCCAGCTCATGACCTATGTTCCTGGAGAAGGACCATGCTACCGTTGTGTATTCAAGAATCCACCACCAAAGGATGCAGTTCCAACCTGTAAGCAGGCTGGCGTCATCGGTGCGATGGGTGGTGTCATCGGAAGCTTACAGGCGATGGAAGCAATCAAGTATCTGATTGGTGTTGGTGATCTGCTTACTGGCAAGCTTCTGACTTTTGATGCATTGAAGATGGAATTCCATACGATCAAGCTTCCGGATAACCACAAGACATGTGCAATCTGCGGTGACCATCCAACGATTCACAAGCTGATTGATTATGAACAGGTCGAGTGCGACGGAAAGTAGGTAGAGCAATGTTAGTCATGACAAAAGCAGATTATGAGAAGATTCTGGAGCATTGCAAGAAGGGGCTGCCAAACGAATCCTGTGGATTGATCGGTGGTGTTGTTGAAGATGGAAAGCGGTACATCAAGAAGGTGTATCTGCTCACGAATATCGATGCAAGCAACGAGCATTTCTCGATGGATCCGAAGGAGCAGCTTGCCGCAGTCAAGGATATGCGTGCAAATGGATACCAGCTGCTTGGCAACTTCCATTCTCATCCGGAATCTCCATCACGCCCGTCCGAGGAGGACAAGCGTCTGGCATATGATTCCAAGGTAAATTATCTGATCCTCTCTCTGATGGATTTAGAGAATCCGGTATTGAATGCGTTCAATATTGATGAGGAAAAAAATGTGACCAGGGAAGAACTTGTAATCGAATAAGATTATTTGAGCGGCAGGAAGATGATTCCTGCCGTTTTTGCGTGGTAGGCTGGCAGGATGTGGGTGTAGAGAGCAGGAGGAAGGCTGGAAAAATCAAAATCGGAAACTAAATCGAGAAAGTGGAGCAAGATATGGGTGTAGAGAGCGGGAAATAGGTGGAAAAACCCACGAGGTGGGTTTCGGAGGCGGGAAAGCAAGCAGAAAACCCAAAACCGGAAACTAAATCGTAGAAGTGGAGCGGGATGTGGGTGTAGAGAGC
>DLQV01000138.1:0-168 GCA_002474415.1 Lachnospiraceae bacterium UBA7598 | reverse complement strand
GTGTAGAGAGCAGGAAACAGGCTGAAAAACCCACGAGATGGGTTTCAGGGGCAGGAAAGCAAGTAGAAAACCCAAAACTGAAAACTAAATCGTAGAAGTGGAGCGGGATGTGGGTGTAGAGAGCGGGAAACAGGTGGAAAAACCCACGAGGAGGGCTTCAGAGACAGA
>DLQV01000036.1 GCA_002474415.1 Lachnospiraceae bacterium UBA7598 | reverse complement strand
AGATTGCAATCTCCGAGTCCCAGGAGCGTATGGCAGTGGTTGTTGCTCCGGAAGATGTGGAGCAGTTCCTTGCTTATGCAAAAGAAGAAAACCTTGAGGCAACCGAAGTGGCAGTCGTTACCGAGGAACCGAGACTGATCTTAGAGTGGAGAGGAAAAGAGATCGTCAATATTTCCCGTGCATTCCTCGATACCAACGGTGCACATCAGGAAGCAGATGTCGAAGTCGAGATGCCAAAAGAGGCAGACAACTTCTTTAAGAAGATGGAACTTCCGAAAGTTGCAGATGCCTTACAGAAAAACGACAACAAGGCAGCATGGCTTGCAATGCTTGCCGATCTTAACGTATGTTCCCAGAAGGGGCTTGTCGAGATGTTCGACGGTTCCATCGGAGCCGGAAGTGTCTACATGCCATACGGCGGACGCTATCAGCTGACCGAGACACAGAGCATGGTTGCCAAGCTTCCGGTTCTGAAAGGAAAATGTGATACCGTAACCATGATGTCCTACGGATTTGATCCGTACTTATCTTCCTGGAGCCCATATCACGGATCCGTATATGCTGTGCTGGAATCTCTTTCCCGCATTGTGACTGCCGGTGGTGATTACAAGAAAGTACGTTTTACCTTCCAGGAGTATTTCCGCAGAATGAACGAAGATCCAAAGAGATGGAGCCAGCCGTTTGCCGCACTGCTCGGTGCGTTTGATGCACAGATCGGTTTCGGCCTGCCATCCATCGGTGGAAAAGATTCCATGTCCGGAACCTTCAACGATATTGATGTACCACCGACACTTGTATCTTTCGCAGTCGATGTGGCAAGAGAAAAAGATGTAATCACACCGGAACTGAAAGAAGCAGGAGATAAGCTGGTACTCTTTACCATCGAAAAGAATGCGTACGATCTGCCGGTATATGAGCAGGTAATGAAACTGTACGATAAGATTCATGAGCTGATTGGCAAGGGTGCGATCCGCAGCGCCTATGCACTGGACGGAAAAGGTCTGGCAGCAGCAGTCAGCAAGATGGCATTCGGTAACAAACTGGGTGTGACAATTGCCGATGATGTTACCGCAGAGACACTGTTTGCACCGGGATTTGGTAATATCGTAGCAGAAGTAAAAGAAGAGTTTCTTCCTATTATAAAAGAGGCATCCGGAATCGTTGTCGGAGAAGTCAACGATGCACAGAAATTCGTATACAAAGACATGACTCTTTCCATAGACGAAGCACTCGAAGCATGGACCGGAACACTTGAGCGTGTATTCCCAACCCGCGCGACCGAGGATAAGGAAAAAGTACAGAGTGATGTATACGATACGAAGAACATTTATGTATGTAAGAACAAAGTCGCAAAGCCAACCGTATTCATTCCGGTATTCCCTGGAACAAACTGCGAGTACGACAGTGCGAAAGCGTTTGAGCGTGCAGGTGCCAACACAATTGTAAAAGTATTCAAGAATCTGAGCGCCGCAGATATCCGTGATTCTGTCGATGAATTTGTCAAGGCAATCGACCAGTCGCAGATCATCATGTTCCCAGGCGGATTCTCCGCAGGAGATGAGCCGGAAGGATCTGCAAAGTTCTTCGCAACGGCATTCCGGAATGCCAAGATGACCGAGGCAGTCAACAAGCTGCTGTCAGAGCGTGACGGACTGGCACTGGGTATCTGTAACGGATTCCAGGCACTGATCAAACTGGGACTTGTTCCTTACGGACAGATTCAGGCACAGAGTGCGGATTCACCGACACTGACCTACAACACCATCAACCGCCACATCAGCAAGATGGTATACACCAAGGTTGTAACAAACAAATCCCCATGGCTGCAGCAGGCAAAGCTCGGTGCAACTTACTGCAATCCGGCATCTCACGGAGAGGGACGTTTCGTAGCTCCGAAGGCATGGCTCGATAAGCTTTTCGCAAACGGACAGGTTGCCACCCAGTATGTCAATGAAGCCGGTGAGCCGACCATGGATGAAGAGTGGAATGTCAATGGTTCGTACATGGCGATCGAGGGTATCACCAGTCCGGATGGACGTGTACTTGGAAAGATGGCTCACAGCGAGCGTCGCGGTGAGGCCGTTGCCATGAATATTTACGGCGAGCAGGATATGAAGATCTTTGAATCCGGCGTTGCTTACTTTAAATAGAAGATAAGATTTACATTCACGCGTAGTTTTATTTGGAAACTACGCGTGAAATAGTTTTAATAATAGAAAAAAGTGAAAAAACTCTTAAATGCTTAAGAAAATATTAAAGAATTTTTTCAATAAAATGTAATTTTGGTGTTGCAAAGATACAATACATGGTGTATTATATGCACGTAGAGTAGTTAAAAGAGTACTATAAATAGTACGACATGAGATTAGCTACTATCGAAACTATGGAAACTGGGGATATTCTCCAGACAAACCTTACAATTGTAGATACATACAGAAGCTGAAAATTCATTGGAACTTTAGCTTGCTGATTTTGATGCTGGACAATCAACGTCGATTTCACACTCTACGGCGACGACTGATGACTTGAGGCTTCGGATCAATTTTGATTAATGTATTTACAGACAAAGCTGACAATGGACTTATCAGAAAGACCGAGGAATGTCAGCAGAGGCAATTAGCGAGGCTGTCTGATTGAAAAAATCGTCCGCAGCGGTATGGAAGAACAGATGGAGGAACTTAAACGTGCAAGGTCAAACGAGTAGAGGAGATGGAGGTTAGTCTAAAAAGAAAGAGAGGAAAAA
>DLQV01000088.1:6340-8732 GCA_002474415.1 Lachnospiraceae bacterium UBA7598 | reverse complement strand
TTGTGCGGTGTTGCCTTATATGTTATCCAGACGCCGCAAATTACTTCAGCACGGATTCCTGGATGGTGAAGTGCATGGGGATGCCGCCGCGCATCATCAGATTCAGTTCGCCCTGGATCAGCGGCAGGAAATAGGACATTGCCTCATCGCTGATGTTATTGCCTGCCGGGGTGAGGAACTCTCTGGGCAGGAACTTTTCCCGGTTGGCGATCTGGGAGGCATCTGCCGGCTCCATCACGACGGTATAGGGCTTATTGTGGATGCGGCGGAAGATCATGACACGTCCGGTCTCGCCACGGAGCGCACACTGCACGCCGGCTGCACCGATCTGCTCTGCCTCGTCGATATCCGTTTTGGAACTCAAATGGGACGAGCAGCGCTGCATGACGTTCAGTTCCACAGAGCGCACCTTACATCCGAAGGTATCACGCACCAGCTGTTCCAGGTACTTGCCGATGCCCGACAGGTACTTATGCCCGAAGTTGTCCACCAGCCCGGACTGCACGCCCTCCGGCACAGAAACGCCCTCGGAAACGGCAACAATGACTGCCTTATGCTTTGCCATTTCCTGCTCCACGTCATGGAGAAAACGCTCCGCAGAGAAGTGGGTCTCCGGCACATAGACCAGGTGCGGCGCAGGTTCGCCGTAGGCGTGCAGCACAGCGCTGGATGCGGTGAGCCATCCGGCATGGCGTCCCATGATCTCCACGATAGTCACCGAGGGGATACTATAAACGGAGCTGTCACGGATGATCTCCTGCATGGTGGTTGCCACATATTTTGCCGCAGAGCCAAAGCCCGGCGTATGGTCGGTAATGCACAAATCGTTATCAATGGTCTTGGGGATACCGATGACCTTTACGTCCAGGCTGATCTCCTCAAAATAGGCGGACAGCTTCTGGACGGTATCCATGGAGTCATTGCCGCCGATATAGAAAAAGGCTTTGATATTTAATTTTGCAAACTGGTTAAAGATGAATACATAGGCAGAGTCGTCATCTTTGTAGTCCGGAAGTTTATGCCGGCAGGAACCTAGATACATGGCCGGTGTCACTTTTAACCGTCCGAGGGTTTCCTCGTCCGGAATCATCTGGGAAAGATTCAGATAACGTTCGTTTAAAATGCCGAGTATTCCATTGATTGCACCGTAGCAGGTGTCATATTTGCCAGATTTTTTTATTCCGGAGATAACACCGGCAAGACTGGCGTTGATTGCTGCGGTTGGGCCGCCTGACTGTGCGACCATACAGTTTGACTGATTCATATGTAGCTCCTTAAAATGATATAATGTATGTGTACTTCATTGTAGAGGTTTTGGAAAGGAATCGCAAGTGAAACAAATGAAAAATCATAATTTCTACGACAATTGTATGCTGTGCCCGCGCACATGCGGAGCGCGGCGAAGTGAGGGAAAAACTGGAATCTGTGGGGTGACAGAAAAACTGAAAGTGGCACGGGCCGCTCTTCATTTCTGGGAAGAACCGTGTATCAGCGGAGTGAGAGGGTCAGGAGCCGTGTTTTTTTCCGGATGTGCACTGCACTGCGCATTTTGTCAGAATGAGCCGATTGCACAGGGACTTGCGGGAAAAGAGATTGCGCCGGAGCGGCTGGTGGAAATTTTTCTGGAATTACAGGAAAAAGGAGCAAATAATATCAATCTGGTTACGCCGGGACAGTATGTGCCCCATATCATATGGGCGGTGGAACAGGCAAGAGGGCAGGGACTTGTGATCCCCATCGTTTACAATACGGGAAGTTATGAGAAGGTGGATACCATAAAAGCATTAGAAGGAATCGTGGATATTTATCTCCCCGATTTTAAGTATATGGACCCGCTTCTTGCTGCAAAATATTCTCATGCACCGGATTATCCACAGACGGCAAAGGCTGCGATTGCGGAAATGGTGCGCCAGCAGCCGGCTCCGGTATTTGCATGGGAAGAGGAAAAGAACAAAGGAGTTCCACAGGAAGCCTGTGAAGGCGCTGTGATGAAGCGGGGGGTGATTGTGCGTCAGCTGCTTTTGCCCGGATGTCTGCGGGATGCCAGAAAAATTATCCGGTATCTGCATGAAACCTATGGAAAACAGATCTATGTGAGTCTGATGAGCCAGTATACCCCACTGGAAAATGTAAAAGATTATCCGGAGCTTATGCATCGTGTAAGCAGGCGCACGTATGACCGGTACGTGGATGATGCGATTGCACTTGGAATCACACAGGCTTTCATTCAGGAACCGGGGGTTGCAAAAGAAAGTTTTATTCCGGATTTTTCAAGTGGGGAAGGTGTGTAAAATATTTGGGAAAATGTGTAAAATTGACTGGTTTTTTGACAGATATTGTAGTACCATAGATACATAAATAATAAGAGGATAAATCTGGGAGGAAAACGATG
>DLQV01000088.1:2044-6302 GCA_002474415.1 Lachnospiraceae bacterium UBA7598 | reverse complement strand
ATGGCACAGAAACCGGCAGGACATATTCTGATCGAATGTCCAAATACCATTTTTCATCTGTATGCCCGGAATGAAGGGGAGTTATCAAAAATTGAGACATTTCTGCGCAATATCCGCGGGATCAAACGACTTGGGCTGAATGATATTTATACCTGGTGTAATCGTCAGGGAATTTTATATTTCACCAAATTTCATTATCGCAAGGATTTTTCCCTGTGGTTTAATATGAAGTCATATTATCTGTATTTTTTGCAGAAATTCCGTTATCAGTTCGCACAGTGAGCAAGATGGAAATTTTTATCTTGGTATCTGGGACCGTCAGTGCATGATTGCACTGCGGTCTTTTTTCTTATATAATGATCAATGATTACGAAAAAAGGAGAGTGGACATGAGATTTCCGGAATTTTTAAAGGAACATGGAACGATCGGGTTTGTCGCACCATCGTTTGGTTGTGCAACAGAGCCTTACTATACAGCATTTGCACATGCAAGAGAACGGTTTGACCAGATGGGGTATCATACACAGATGGGACCGAATTGCCTAGTGGACAAGGGAATCGGAATCAGTAATGAGCCATCATTATGTGGCAAAGAATTAAACGAAAGTTACTGCGGAACAGAAAATGATGTCATCATTTCCTGTGGCGGTGGGGAACTGATGTGTGAGGTTGTTCCCTATATTGATTTTGACCGGATTGCACAGACAAAGCCAAAATGGTATATGGGATTTTCCGACAATACAAATTTTACGTTTTTGTCAGCAACGATTGCAGACACAGCTGCTATTTACGGACCATGTGCGGCGGCATTTGGAATGGAACCGTGGCATCCGGCAGTGCAGGATGCATTCGATCTGCTCTGTGGAGAGATTACCCGCGTGCATAATTACGATCGGTGGGAGAAAGAATCTCTTAAAAATGAAGAACATCCGCTGGCTCCGTATCATGTGACGGAACCGATGAAGCTGAAAATGTTTCCGCAGACAACCGAAAGTGTTATAGCAGAAGGCAGACTGATCGGCGGATGCATGGATTGTCTAGTGAATCTTCTCGGTACGCGCTTTGATCATGTAAAAGAATTTCAGGAGCGGTATAAAGAGGATGGATTTCTATGGTTTTTAGAAGCCTGTGATCTGAATGTGATGTCCATCCGCCGCGCCATCTGGCAGATGAAAGAAGCAGGCTGGTTTTCCTATGTAAAGGCATTTTTGATCGGCCGGCCGGTATGTTTTGGGGAAGAAGCGTTTGGAATTGATCACTACCGGGCGGTAACAGATCTGCTGGCGGAGTATCAGGTTCCGGTGATTATGGATCTGGATATCGGGCATATGGCACCTATGATGCCGATTGTTACCGGGGCCATGGCAAAAGCACATGTGCAGGGAAATACATTTGTTTTGGATTATGAATGGAGGTAAAAATGAACAGATTTATCAAAAAATATATGGCAGGTATTCTTGTAGCAGGGATGATTCTTGGAACCGCAGCGGTTCCGGCACCGGGATATGCGACAGAAGTGCAGGATGCACAGGAAGATAACGGGGATGATGTGGAAATCACTTTGGACGATAAGCCATATCTGGCACTTGGAGCGGATCTGACAGCAGACCAGCAGCATACCGTATTATCTTATATGGGAATTGAAGCGGCAGATTTTGATAAATATGATGTGGTTTATGTGAGCAATGCAGAAGAACATCAGTATCTGGATGCTTATGTTCCGAAAAAACAGATTGGAACGAAAGCACTTTCTTCTGTACTGGTTTCTCTGGCAGATTCTGGTAATGGGCTGAAAGTATCCACATACAACATCAATTACTGCACAGCGGGCATGTACAAGAACGCACTTGCCACTGCAGGAGTGGAAGATGCCAATGTGATTGTTGCGGGACCGTTTCCGCTTTCCGGAACGGCAGCACTGGTCGGTACTTTTGAGGCATATGAAAAACTGACGGGAAAGAAACTGGATGAGTCGGTCGTGGATGCTGCAATGGATGAACTTGTCACAACCGGAGATCTGGAGCAGAGTATCGATGGCAATTCGGATGATGTGGAGGCCATGATTGCAGATCTGAAGGGGCAGATTGCCAGTGGAAAGATTAAGACACCGGAGGAGATTGAACAGGCAATTGAAAAACTTGCAGATAAATATAATTTGAAACTGTCAGACGATGACAAACAGAAACTTCTGGGTTTGATGAAAAAATTGCAGGGGCTTGACCTGAACTGGGATTCCATTAAAAATCAGGCTTCGGCATGGGCTTCCCAGCTGCAAAATCAGCTTGCGGACAAAAATATCGGACAGAAAATTGCTGCCTTTTTTGAGAAACTTCTGGATGCGATCCGAAAATTGTTTCAAAAATAAAAATATAAAAAATGAGTAAAATGATTGTAAAAACCATGAGAAGTGTTTTATAATGAGATGAAGCATGTAAAAAAGAAGGATAAGAAAAGGAAACAGATATGAATGGCATAATGATTGTCCTGACACTTCTGAGTGGTGTTGCATTATTTCTCTATGGAATGTCTCTGATGGGAGACGGACTCAAGCGTGTGGCAGGAAACCAACTGGAGCTTGTGCTGTACAAGCTTACAAATACACCGATCAAAGGTGTACTTCTTGGAACGATAGTTACTGCGATTATTCAGTCATCTTCTGCGACAACCGTCATGGTTGTTGGATTTGTAAATTCGGGAATGATGAAAGTCGCGCAGGCAATTGGAATTATCATGGGAGCGAATATCGGTACGAGTGTTACCGGATGGATTCTATGTCTTTCCTATATTGATGGGTCTAGCGGTATCGCACAGTTGTTGTCCACGGCAACCATTTCCGCTGTAGTTGCAATTATTGGTATCATTTTTAAGATGTTTGTCAAAAAGGCAAACTATAAAAATGTGGGAGATATCATGCTTGGATTTGCAATCCTGATGGTAGGAATGCAGACCATGAGTGGGGCAGTTTCCCCATTGAAAGATAACCCACATTTTGTCAATCTTCTCACAAAGTTTGAAAATCCGTTTATGGGAATTATTGTGGGAATTGCATTTACGGCAGTTTTACAGAGTGCTTCCGCATCCGTTGGTATTCTGCAGGCGTTGTCTGTGACCGGAAGCATCAGTTTTGCGGCAGCACTTCCAATTACGATGGGAATTGGTGTAGGAGCGGCCTGCCCGGTATTGCTTTCTTCCATCGGAACAAACAAAAATGGAAAACGTACGGCCTTGATTTATCTGCTGAACGATTTGTTTGGCATGATTTTCTGGTCGATTGTCTTTTACAGTGTCAATGCTTTTGTGCATTTTAAATTTTTGAACATGACCATGAGTCCGATCAAGATTGCCATGATGAACTCGATTTTCCGTCTGGCAACGATCATGATTCTGCTTCCGTGTATCAATCTGATTGAAAAGCTGGTATTCCGTCTGATCAAAGACGACCCGGAGGATCTGGAGGAGCAGGCAGATTTTGATCTCCTTGAAGAGCGTTTCCTGGCGTATCCGGCACTTGCCATTGGACAAAGTCATACTGCAGTCAATGGCATGGCAAAAAAAGCACGCAAGAATATTAATCGTGCCCTTTCCCTGTTGGGCGATTATTCACAGGATAAGTACAATAAGGTACAGGAAAAAGAAAATTTGATTGATAAATATGAGGACAAGCTTGGCACATATCTTATGCAGCTGACCGGACAGGAGATGTCTACAGTTCAGATGCAGCAGGTGTCCAAATTCCTGCACACGATCAGTGATTTCGAGCGTCTGGGTGACCATGCGGTCAATATCTCTAAGGTCGCAAATGAAATTTCGGAAAAGAAGATCACGTTTTCCGAGTCAGCACAGAAGGAACTTTCTGTGCTGGAGGCAGCGGTCAGAGAGATTGTCGATCTGACAGTAGATGCCTTTTGCGAGGATGATCTGGAGATGGCTGCAAAAATCGAACCGTTGCGGGAACTGATCGGTATTTTATGTAATGATCTGAAAAACCGGCATGTGACCAGACTCCGGGAAGGAAAATGTGAATTCCGGCAGGGATTTGCGTTTAACGATCTGTTGACGAATCTGGAGCGAATCGCAGCGCACTGTTCCAATGTTGCGGTGGCCATGATTGAGACAGAAACTTCGGAATTTGATACCCATGAGTATTTAAAGAGTGTCCGGCATATGAAAGATGAAGCATATCTGGAATGTTTTGATTCCTATGCACGCAAATACAGTATTCCACCGACAAAAAAAGAAAAGAAAAATAAGTAGTTTT
>DLQV01000088.1:0-2010 GCA_002474415.1 Lachnospiraceae bacterium UBA7598 | reverse complement strand
CCCCCGGAAATTTCCGGGGGATTTTGTGTACCATTTATTGGACACCAGATATGAGATACTGTCTTCAACCGAAAAGAACGAGAAATAAAAAGAAAGGAAGAAGACAACGTATGAAAGGATATGTGGTAGAAAACGGCTATATGGGATATCTGGATGGAAAGTATGTTTTGTTTGCGGATGAGAGCGATTATGAAGAGGTGTATGAAGAACAGTAAACCGTGAAACTTCATTGAATTTCTGGTCTGCTTGTGGCATAATATAAGTGTTAAGTTTCTGTACAGGAGGTGTCTGATATGAGAAACGAGATACAGGTTGCCGGACAGGAAAACGGCATAAAATTACGTCCATATGAACATCATGCAAAATATTATGAGACGGATCAGATGGGCATAATTCATCACAGTAATTATGTGAAGTGGATGGAAGAAGCGAGAATGGATCTGATGGATCAGATGGGACTGAGCTACAAACAGATGGAAGAAATGGAAATCATCAGTCCGGTACTGTCAATTGCTGTGGAGTATCACAGTATGGTACATTTTGATGATACCGTTGTGATTCAGACGAAGCTGGTGAAATATAACGGAATTAAGATGGAAGTTGAGTATGTGATGACGGACAAGGAAACCGGAGAATTGCGGACAACGGCAAGAAGCAGTCATTGCTTTTTGAACCGCTCCGGGAAACCGATTTCTTTGAAACGTTCTTATCCGGAACTTGATACGAAATTTTTTGAGATGAAGGAGGACATGCAATGATACCGGAAAGACTTGCTGCGCTGAGACAGGAAATGAAAAAAAGGGACATTGCAGTTTATATTGTGCCAACAGCTGATTTTCATGAATCGGAGTATGTTGGAGAATATTTTAAAGCAAGAAGATTTATTACCGGTTTTACCGGTTCGGCCGGAACGGCAGTGATTACACAGACGGAGGCAGGATTGTGGACCGATGGAAGATATTTTGTGCAGGCAGCAAAACAGTTAGAAGGAACAACTGTCACACTGTACCGTATGGGAGAGGAACATGTTCCGACCGTCGATGAATATGTAGAACAGACATTAAAAGAGGGCGAAACCATCGGATTTGACGGAAGGGTTGTCAATGGAAGATGGGGCACAAAACTGCAGCAGATTGCAGAAAAGAAACACGGAAAACTTTATGTGCAGGAGGACCTGATCGGGCAGATCTGGAAAGACCGTCCGCCGATGTCCAAAGAACCTGTCTGGATTCTGGATGAAAAATACAGTGGAAGAAGTACAAAAGACAAACTTGCAGCAGTTCGTGAAAAGATGAAAGAAAAGGGTGCCGGCGTGCATTTGCTGGCTTCCCTGTATGATATTGCGTGGCTTTTGAATGTACGTGGAAATGACATCAGTTATGTACCGGTTGTCCTTTCCTATCTGGCACTGACGCAGGAACAGTGTATCTGGTTTTTGCAGGAAGAGGTGGTCGATGATACCCTGCGGGAATATCTGCAGAAGAATGGAATCACAACGCGCCCATATGAATCGTTTTATGAATACGTAAAAACGTTAGAGGATCAGACGATTCTGCTCAATCGCGCTGTGGTTAATACAAAGATCTGTAATAATCTTCCGGAGTCTGCACAGATTATCGATGCAGAAGATCCTTCCCTGGAGATGAAAGCCATTAAGAATCAGACAGAAATTGAAAATACAAGAAACGCACATGTAAAAGATGCTGTCGCAATGTGCAAATTCATGTACTGGCTGAAGAAAAACGTGGGAAAAATTCCTATGACGGAAATTTCCGCATCGGATTATCTGGAGAGTCTTAGAAGAGAACAGGAAGGTCTGCTGGATTTGAGTTTTGATACGATCTGCGGGTATGCGGATCATGGTGCAATCGTACATTATGCGGCAACACCGGAAAGCGATATTCCATTGAAACCGGAGGGACTTCTTCTGGTGGATTCCGGCGGACATTATCTGGAAGGCACGACAGATATTACGAGAACCTTTGCACTCGGACCGGTGACAGAAGAGAT
>DLQV01000176.1:4190-7746 GCA_002474415.1 Lachnospiraceae bacterium UBA7598 | reverse complement strand
ACGCATTGCATTTGATGGAAATTCCAACTACAATGACGGCCTATGGTATGAGGGCTGGGAAGGTAACTATGATCTGGTCAAACTGAATCTGCGCAATGAAGATGTGATCCAGCATATTTTTTCTGCCATCAAAGGATGGGTAGAGGAATTTGATATTGACGGACTTCGTCTGGATGTAGCATACTGTCTGGATCACGATTTTGTGCGGAGACTGCGCAGTTTCTGTAATGAATTAAAACCGGACTTTTTCCTTGTCGGAGAGACACTGCACGGAGATTATAACCAGCTGATGAATGATGAAATGCTGCATTCGGTGACAAACTATGAGTGTTACAAGGGATTGTATTCCAGCTTTAACTGTATGAACATGTTTGAGATCAATCATTCACTGCTTCGTCAGTTCGGACCGGAAAACTGGACGTTATACAAAGGAAAACACCTGTTGTCCTTTGTAGATAATCACGATGTGACCCGTGTGGCTTCCATTCTGACCAACAAAAATCATCTGCCGCTGATCTATGCGCTTGCGTTTGGCATGCCGGGAATCCCGTGCGTATATTACGGAAGTGAGTGGGGAGCAGAAGGGCGCAAAGAAGATGGAGATCCGGCACTTCGTCCATCGTTTGAAAAACCGGAGTGGAATGATCTGACAGAGTGGATTTCCAAACTGGCAGAGGCAAAGAAACAGTCCAAAGCACTGCAGTATGGAAACTTTACATCCAAAGTCCTGACCAATGGCCAGTGCGTGTTTGAAAGAGAATGGGAAGGGGAACGTGTTTACGTGGCGGTTAATGCAGCAGACAGTCCGTTTTATGCGGGATTTGATGCCGGGGCTTCGGAAGCTACCGACCTGATCACCGGAGAGAAGATCGCATTGAACGGTGGATTTGAGATTCCGGGATATCGTGCGTTTTTCCTGCGGGTGTAATATGGTAGCAGATTTTGAATTAAAGAAGCTGGTAAAGCCGCTGCAGGACTGGTTTGATGGCCATGCCCGCGTACTCCCCTGGAGAGATGATCCGAAGGCATATAAAGTATGGATTTCGGAGATCATGTTACAGCAGACAAGGGTGGAAGCTGTCAAGCCTTATTTTGCACGGTTTATGGAGGCGCTTCCTGATGTGGAAGCGCTTGCTGCATGTCCAGAGGACCGTTATCTGAAATTGTGGGAAGGACTTGGCTATTACAACCGTGTCCGGAATCTGCATGCCGCAGCGGAACAGATCATGGAGCAGTATGATGGAACAATTCCGGATACGGTGGAAGAACTGCTTCGCCTGAAAGGGATCGGCAGTTATACGGCAGGCGCAATCGCCTCGATCGCTTATAACCGGCCGGTTCCGGCGGTGGACGGGAATGTGCTTCGTGTGATTTCCCGCGTGTGCGCAGATGAGTCGGATATCATGAAGCAGTCAGTCCGCAGTGCAATGGAGCGCAGTCTGCAGGCGATGATGGAAACGGAAGTAACCCATGGTCTGATTCCACGCAAATTTAACCAGGCACTGATGGAGTTAGGGGCAATGGTGTGTGTGCCGAATGGGGCACCGCATTGTCAGGAATGTCCATGGTATGAATTCTGTGAGGCACGTCTGCAGGATAAAATTGACACAATTCCGGTGAAAACCAAGGCAAAAGCACGCAGAATCGAGGAGCATACGGTGTTTGTTATCCGGGACGGAGAACATGTGGCATTGCGCAAGCGGCCGGCGAAGGGATTGTTAGCAGGCCTATATGAACTTCCAAATGTTTTGGGCATCTTAGAGCAGCAGGAAGCTCTGGAGTATGTGAAAAACCAGGGGTTTTCACCGATACGGATACAGGCACTCGCACCGGCAAAACACATTTTTTCCCATGTGGAGTGGCATATGCATGCCTATGTGGTTCTCGTAGAAGAAACGACAGCCCCGATAGAAAATATTTTATTTACCGAGGCACAGAAAGCAGTGGAAAACTATGCGGTTCCTAGTGCTTTTTCCGCATACTGGAATGCCATTAAGATGGAAATCAAAGAATAAGCAAAAGAGCTGTCCGGAAGGGACAGCTCTTTTTGCATGTTATGAGAAAAAATTAATCTCTAAAAAAGGGAGGACCTCGCGCCTTGCGGTGCGAGGATTATGAAAAAGAAAAAGTTTATTTCTTAGGTATGGTTAAAGTATAGGTTGCAATTATGACGCCGGTGTGTGGAGTTTATGAGAGATTTGTAAATAAATTATGAACAAAAATAACAATGGAAAAAGATTAATGCAAAGTTAAGATAATATCCCTCGACTGTTTATAAATTCTCATTTATAATAGGACTATCAATTATTTTTCAGCAGATTTGTACGAAGGGGAAACATATGAAATTATTAACATTTACAATACCGTGTTACAATTCACAGGATTATATGCGCCACTGCATTGAATCGATTCTTCCGGGAGGGGAAGATGTGGAAATACTGATTGTGGACGACGGATCGAAGGATGATACCGCTGCGATTGCAGATGAGTATGCCGAAAAATATCCAACGATTGTGAAAGCAATTCATCAGGAGAACGGGGGTCATGGAGAAGCTGTAAATACAGGAATCCGCAATGCAACCGGATTATATTTTAAGGTGGTGGACAGTGATGACTGGGTAGACTGGGATGCTTATCAGGAAATTCTTGCAAAACTCCGGGAGATTGCAGGGGGAAGTGTGGCACTGGATATGCTTCTGGCAAACTATGTATATGAGAAGGAAGGGGCAAAGCACAAGCGGGTCATGCGTCAGACTGGTTTTCCGAAAGATCAGATCTTTACCTGGAGTGATGTGCGACATTTTTATAAGGGACATTACATATTGATGCATTCCGTGATCTACCGTACAAAACTTCTTCGGGAATGTGGACTTGAACTGCCAAAACACACCTTTTATGTGGATAACATCTATGTATACAAGCCATTGCCGTATGTGCGGACAATGTATTATATGGATGTAGATTTTTACCGTTATTTTATCGGAAGAGCGGATCAGTCCGTCAATGAGAAGGTGATGATCAGCCGGATTGACCAGCAGATCCGTGTGAATAAGATCATGATTGATGATGTGGATCTGAATAAAGTGTCCAATTATAAATGTCGGCGTTATATGACAAATTACCTTGAAATTATCACGGTTGTCACTACGGTTATGTTGCTGCGTTCCGGCACAGAAGAAAATCTTGAGAAGAAGCGGGAGCTGTGGCGGTATATCAAAAACAAGGATATCGCCTTGTTTCACCGCCTGCGCAATGGTATTATGGGACAGACCATGAATCTGCCGGGAAGAAGTGGAAGAAAAATTTCGGTTGCAGCATACCGTCTGTCGCAAAAAGTGGTTGGATTCAATTAAAAAGTTTACTGTCTTGTCACCTGTAAAGATATGTGCTATACTGCATGTCAAACACTATTGAAATTTACATATAGAAGGTGGCAGAAAATGAAAACAGATATTCTGATCGTGGGAAGTGGATGTTCCGGTTTATACTGTGCATTAAATCTTCCGCGGGAGAAACAGATTACAATTATTACAAAGTCAGATGTTAAGAGCAGTGA
>DLQV01000176.1:0-4150 GCA_002474415.1 Lachnospiraceae bacterium UBA7598 | reverse complement strand
ATTCTTACCTCGCACAGGGAGGAATCTGTATGCTTAAAGATGACAGTGATTATGACAGCTATTTTGAGGATACGATGAAAGCGGGACATTATGAAAACGACCGGGAATCCGTATCGATTATGATCCGTTCGTCACAGGATGTGATTCATGATCTGATTGGATTTGGCGTGGATTTTGCCCATGATGAGAATGGAAACCTCGCATTTACCAGAGAAGGAGCACATTCGGACAAGCGTATCCTTTTTCATGAGGATATTACAGGAGAAGAAATTACAAGCAAGCTGCTTGCAGCTGCCCGCAAGTGTCCGAATATTACCATATTGGAAAATACCCGGATGGTAGATATTGTGACAAAGGATAACTGTTGTTACGGAGCTGTAATCCGCAGGGAGGATGGTACAATTGAAACGGTGGAAGCGGAGCATACCGTCTGGGCATGTGGAGGAATCGGAGGATTATATCGTCATTCGACCAATTTCCGTCATCTGACCGGAGATGCCCTTGCACTTTCCATCAAGCATGGAATCCGTTTGAAAGATGTCAATTACGTACAGATTCATCCGACGACGTTTTATTCGCCGGATGAAGAGGAACGCAGTTTTCTGATTTCGGAATCTGTCCGTGGAGAAGGTGCAAAGCTTTATGACAAGAATATGAAGCGATTTGTCAATGAACTGCTGCCACGAGATCTGCTGGCAGAAGAAATTTATAAGCAGATGGCAAAAGATGGAACGGATCATGTATGGGAAGATCTGCGTACCATTCCAAGAGATGAATTGATGGAACATTTCCCGAATATTGTGGAACATTGCCGCAAAATGGGGTATGATGTAACCAAAGAATGCATTCCGGTAGTACCGGCACAGCATTATTTTATGGGAGGCGTATGGGTAGATCACGAAAGTCATACATCCATGGAACGTCTGTATGCTGTGGGAGAGACGGCATGTAACGGAGTGCACGGAAAAAACCGTCTGGCAAGTAATTCCCTGCTGGAAAGCCTGGTATTTGCAAAACGGGCGGCAAAGCAGATGAGTGAGCAGAAGGAAACGATTTCCGCAGCACCGGAACTGTTTGCTGCAATTGACCGGAGCATCTATGCGGATGCTGCAGCCTTAGCAAGCCGGTATCATGAATATGTACGGGAAGCGATTATCGCGGCAGATGCAAAAATGCAGCAGGTACAGGATGCAAGGACAAAAGCAACAGTTGCATTTCGCAAGCAGTGTGCACAGGTTGGATAAATAAAAACGAAAATCAGGAGAGAGAGATGTACGATCAGGTAACTTTAAAATTAAATGTAGACCCATGGATTCTCAGCGCTTTAAAAGAAGATATCACAAGTGAGGATGTCTCCACAAACAGTGTGATGCCTCATCCACAGGCAGGAGAAGTGGATCTTATCTGCAAAGAAGATGGCATTATATGTGGACTGCAGGTATTTGAGAGAGTGTTTACACTTCTTGATGAAAAGACAACGGTTGAATTTTTTGTGCAGGATGGAGAAGAGGTTCAAAAGGGACAACTTATGGCAAAGGTCCATGGCGATATCCGGACACTTTTATGCGGAGAGCGTACGGCACTGAATTATTTGCAGCGTATGAGTGGAATTGCAACTTATACACATTCCGTGGCAGAATTATTAAAAGGAACCGGAATCAAACTTCTGGATACAAGAAAGACAACACCAAACAATCGTATTTTTGAGAAATATGCGGTAAGAATCGGTGGTGGAAATAACCACAGATACAATCTATCCGATGGAGTGTTGTTGAAAGATAATCATATTGGAGCTGCAGGCGGTGTCAAAGAAGCAATTGCTGCTGCAAAAGAGTATGCACCGTTTGTCCGTAAGATTGAGGTAGAAGTAGAAAATCTGGATATGGTAAAGGAAGCAGTGGAGGCTGGTGCTGACATTATTATGCTGGATAATATGGATACCGATGCACTCAAAGAAGCCATTGCCTATATTGACGGAAGGGCAGAAATAGAAGTTTCCGGAAATGTGACAAAAGAAAATATTGCGAGACTGACCGGGCTTGGAGTGGATTATGTTTCCAGTGGAGCACTGACACATTCGGCTCCGATTCTGGATATTTCTTTGAAAAATCTGCACCCGGTAGAAAATTAAAGAAGGTGGGATTCCAGAGATGAGCGGAGAAGAAAGGCGAGGAAAAATTATACAGACACTAAAAAACAGTGATAAAGCGATTTCTGCCACAACACTGGCAAAAGAATTTGATGTGAGCAGACAGGTCATTGTACAGGATGTTGCGCTTCTTCGGGCAAACGGGAAAAATATATTTTCGACCAACCGGGGATATCTGATGCAGGAAGATGAGGAGACTACCCGTGTATTTAAGGTACAGCATGAGGACGATGAGGTTGAAAAGGAATTGACAACAATCGTGGATCTCGGAGGAACCGTCGAGGATGTATTTGTATATCATAAGGTATACGGAGTACTTCGGGCGGAGATGAACATCAAATCCCGCATGGATATCCGGAATTATATGGAGGAAATCCGCACCGGAAAATCAAGTCTGCTGAAAAATGTTACTTCCGGATATCATTATCATACGGTCCGGGCGGAGCGTGTGGAAATTCTGGATATGATACAGCAGGAATTGCAGAAGAAGGGGTTTCTTGCAAAATTACAGGACTATGAACCTGTTGATTTTTGGGGACAGAATAATTATAATGAGTAAATGACTGATATTATGAATATGGATAAATAGTCAGGGAAAGAAGAAAAGGAGAAGAATGGAATGAGTGACGAGTTTACAACAAACGGAAATAGCTCTGAAACACCGGAAGAGAAAAACTTCCAGGATTATACAGCACCGGAAAATGAGGCTGTGCAGAGTGAAACATCACAGATGACGCAGGAACAGCCGGGGGCTGCTTATGGAACACCGGAAGAAAATCCGCAGCCGGATCATACGGCTTATTCGTATGGACAGACCGCATACCAGCAGGCATATCAGAATGAACAGTCACAGCCGAATGCATATCAGCAGGCATATTACGGACAGACAAAGGCGAAGGGAACAGGAACTGGATTTGGTATTGCATCTCTGGTTCTTGGAATCTTATCTATTTTTACATTTGCGTGCTGCATCAATTACATTCTGGCAGTGCTTGCGATTATTTTCGGTATTGTGCAGATTGTGAAGAATGAGAAAAAGGGACTGGCAATCGGTGGAATTGTTACTGCCGTGATCTCAATTATTGTTGGAATTTTGTTTACTATGTTTTTTGCTGTAAACATTACAGAGAATATGAAGGATCCGGATAGTCCGTTTTATCAGTATTTAGAAGAGTATGAGCAAAAAATGGAAGAAGGAGCTGATTCTTTCTAGCAGCTTACAGAGAAAAGGAGAACCTGTTTTACAGGTTCTCCTTTATTCGTATATCGATGTCTGTGTAATGGAATTCTTCACAGGAAACACCTTCAATCAGATAACGGGAGAGTAATTCTACCGGAAGATATCCCTGTTTGTATGGCTGCTGGCAGATGGTAGCAGTGATAATGCCGTCATCGAGCAGTTTTTTCGTGGAAGGAACACAGTCGTAAGTAAAGATATGCATGGCATCGATCCGTCCGCTTTCAACTGCGGCACGACATCCGCCTGCAACACCACCGGCCGCAAAATACAGCACATTGATTTCAGGGTGTGAAGCCAGCATTTCCTTTACTTTTTCATAACTTTCATTATCATCATCATGATTTTCGATTGTTTCCACAATATGAATACGTTCGCCCTTTTCGGAAAGCGTTGAAGTGAAACCCTCGATACGATCGGAGTGACAGAGTACATGTGACGAACCGGTAACAATACCAATATGAATTTCCCCGAATGTCATCAGAGAAACCAGTCCGGCAGCGGTTTGTCCGGACAGATGGTAATTACTTCCGACGTATGCGATCCTGCGGGAAAGAATATCTGTGTTTACGGTGATAACCGGAATGTTCATTTCGGTGAGACGGTCGATTTCCGCAGCAATATATAAAGAATTAAACGGTGCGATGACCAATCCGTTGATACCTTCCGCAAGCAGTGCTTCCATGGTATTAAACTGTTCGGTCTCGTCAAATGGAACCTGACGGATGAGGACCGTGAAGTTATAGGCGGATAATTCTTTTGCC
>DLQV01000150.1:2959-3098 GCA_002474415.1 Lachnospiraceae bacterium UBA7598 | reverse complement strand
ATGTCCGGAGTCCATAACGGACAAACTGATCCGTAAATTTTTCAATAACCTGCCCGGAATAAAATTCTGAGTAAGGTTCCAGTCCCGCATTGCTTGCGCCCGAACTGCCTCTTTTTAACATCTTAATCGTTCCGTTTTC
>DLQV01000150.1:0-2862 GCA_002474415.1 Lachnospiraceae bacterium UBA7598 | reverse complement strand
CCCCCTTCAAATGCCGTCTTTGCAATTACATCATTAAAGGGATGTGTATAAAGAGACAGATCCTCCCACTCTAACCGACTGTCCACCGGTTTCACCCAAAATGTGTCGATCAAAGACAACGCATGCGAAATATCCAAAAATCCCTGTAACGTATCACACCCGCTCATCTCCAGCAATTTTTCAATATTTTCCCGGTGCTTTGGTGCCCTTCGGTTTACAATAAAAGCGGAAAGATCCCCATACCATGACGGAAGCGTCACGTATTGTTCCTCGATCACAGGCTCACCTAACATTTCATTAATCGAAAACTTTGCAATTTTCTCATTTTTATTCATTAAATAATACATGCCGTTCTCCTTCTTCATTCCTATATCTTACGGTATTTTCCGTACTTTTGCAATCATTTCAGAAAAAATGGGAACCGGACATCCGGTTCCCAGAAACAGCACTTATTCACGCTGTGCTTTCCGCGCTTTTTTAAACTGATACATTTTTCATCCACATCATGAACCTCTATCTTTTAGGTACTACTCTGTGATCTTCTCAAGAGAGAAATTCGTCAGAGTAATGTCGGATGCCGGTGTGTCCATCGGTTTTCCTTTATCGTCATTTTCATAAATCTGCCCCATGGAAACGGTCATCACTGCATCCGGATCCGTTGCTTCTGTCATGGGAAAATCAAAAACAACTTCCTGTTCTTTTCCTTCCTCCAAAACAATATTGGTTCCATCATACCATGCATAACTCTTACTCATAAAGCCTAGCTTTATGGTTCGTGCTTTCGTCGAAGTGACTTTGAATTTTACACGATAGCTGCAACTCTGTTCCAGTGTGATTCCACTCTGCTTAAGCTGTGCATGCCAATCTTCCGTACCCGGATCTGTAATTTTAAACACAATTCCACCATGTGTGGGAACAGTTTCACCTATCTTATCATCTCTTTTAACAATGTCCCATCCGTTATTACCCTCCGAAAAATCTCCATTGGTCAGCAGATTCTTTCCTGTTTCTTCCGGCTTGATCTCCGGCGCATTAATCTTCTCCAGCACAATGTCATCAATGCAGATTCTGTGCTGCTGCGTGATCTGTTTTCCACCGACTGCACCCATGGCAATATTAAAGATCGTTTCCGGATCTGTATCCTCTTTCATCTGAAACTCTTTTGTAATCGTCCGATATTCGCCGGTCAGATCTACTGTTTCCTGGCAGTATGGAGTCCAATCCTCATTTCCATTTGCATCCTTATGGGTGCTTCCATCTCTCTGCAGCGCATAAGACACTTTACGGTCGATAGAAGATTTCATTTTCAGGGAGAGTCGATACCATTGTCCCTTTTCGAGTTTCACACCCGTCTGCTTTAACTGGATATGCCAGTCAGCTTCTCCGGTATCGTTAATTGTGAAATCTGCCGCATTGTCTTCGTTTAAGGAGTCAACAACATACGTTACATTTGATGGTGTATAGCAATAGGCTTCAAAACCTGCCAGGCCCGCATTAAAACTTCCGTTTTTGATCAGACTGTCCTCATCAATCCGCACATCGTCCAGATATACGGTTGTTCCCAGTCCCAGATCAAAGGAAATATTTTTATCTGTCAGATCCGCTGCCGTCTTAAAGGAAAAACGGTAGTTTTTCTTTTCATTGGTAAGTTCTGCCTGAAATTCCTGTCCGGCAACGTGTACTGTCATAGTTTCAGCTTCGTTTGCCTGAGCCGAAAAACTGAGCACATATTCTGTATCCGCGCTCAGAGCAAGCCCCTGCTGTCCTGCTGTTACCGCAGTTCCTTTTGGACTTACCACTTTCAAACGGCGTCCATCTTCCAGACCGGTTACCTCTGCGGTTGCATTTTCCGGTTTTGTGATGTCCCAGTAACCCAGACGATTCTTCCCTTCCTGGAAGGAACCGTTGTAGACATAATTTCCATCTGCAAGTGCTTTCTTTGTGGTGTCTTCTTTGATTTCTTCATATCCGGTCTTTTCAATGCGCACATTGGAGAGGTGCACTGCTGCTGTGGAAGCAGTATTTCCCAGATTAAATTCCAGACGCCCGTTGGCATCATCGGAACCTGTCATCTGAAACTCATAAGTATATGTCTTTTTCTGTGTTCCAAGTTCCACTTTGGTATCCTTCCAATACCTCGTATAATTATGATCCGGTCCGGAAATATCTGCAATCATTGTACGCGCCTCATCCGCATAAGCATCAAAGGTTACCTTATACGTTCCGCCTTTTTGCAGCGGCACATCCGGCTGTACCAGCTGAATACTGTAATCTGCGGTTCCCGCATTTACTGTAGAAATAACCATCTCATGATTCTTAATTTCTGCTTTTCCATCACCGTCTAAAGCGGTAAGGAATTTCCAGTTTTTGTCATCACTTAAATCCTCTGCTGTGGAGAAATCACCGTTGTTAATATAATTTCCCGTTGCATCCGGCTCTCTTAAAGTAACATTCTTTACCGGTTTTTCCACGTTTTCATCATAACGGTCTTTCTGATATACTTTTACATAATCCACTGCCAACTGCTGATCTGCATAGGTGGTCGAATCATCCGGATACCCTACCCAGCTGCCACCGACCGCCAGATTTAAAATCATATAAAACGGCTGGTCAAACGGTGCCGGATAAGCCACTTCGCCCTGCCCGCTCTTTGCAGAAAACCAGTCGGACTCTTCATGAAATTTCACACCATCAATATACCAGGTAATCTTTCCAGGCTCCCAGTCACAGGCATATGTATGATACTGATCTGCAAAATTATTTTTTGCATCTACTGTACAGGTTCCCTGACTCTGATCATGCGGTTCTCCGTAATGAATGGTGCCATATGCTTTATTTGTTTCCTGCCCCATCACTTCCATG
>DLQV01000101.1:3070-7063 GCA_002474415.1 Lachnospiraceae bacterium UBA7598 | reverse complement strand
GCCGTTGATAATTGGCCGCAGGTACAGCAAAAACAGCTTTCTGCCGTCTTCTTCTTTGAACTTATCCGGTTGACTGCCATAGATGTCGTTGAAGTGGAGGATAAACTTCTCCAAAATTTTTTCCATGTTCAACTGACCGTCTCGAATAAACTGGTTTTTGTCATTGACACCCTCAGAATACATCCGGCTATCAGTTGCCTCCTGCGAAATGAACCAGTTATAGATTCTCGTTTCAAAGATACGATTGGCAACAGAAACGCAGTCATTCTTATTGGAAATAAAGCCATACATTGCAGCATTTTCAATTACAACATTGTCGATATTATAAGAGATCTTCTGCCCCAAAAACAAGACATTGTACAGTAGATTTCTCAGGCTTTTGTCATCTTCCAGCTTATTGATCAAAGAGTCCACCAACGGGTTTTTCTCTTTCACGAGATACTTGACCGCATTCTCAAAGGATAAGTCATCCCAACTTCCACTCTCATCCATATGCTTGCAAATCATCGACACCAACACCGGATAACCGGAAGTATAATCGTAAATCAGTTGAGACAGCTTTGCAATATTCATGTCCGTATGGTGATCCTTCTCATACTCCGTGAGCATTCCGGCAACATCGTTCACACTAAAGCTCATGTCTATGTCAAAGTTCGATGCAATATTCCACGGACTGTTGTGCTTATGCTCAGCATCTGGACGTATCTTCTGGCGAAGATTTCGAATGTCGTGAACACCTGCCAAAATGACCGACTGAAACGTAGGATACTCGGTGCGTTCCAGATAGTATCCTCTCAATTGAGCCAAAAAGTCCAGAAACACCTGGTTGTTGCTGGCACTGTCTACCTCGTCGATCATCAGCACAATTGGCTTAGACGACATTTCACACCACTCGCTTAGAACGGCAAACAGATCTGCCTCAACATAATCCAGACTCAGTTTCATTCGCTTGATCTGCTCTTCGATTCCACTGGGCATTTCTCTGCGGTAACGGTTCCAAAGCAGCCGTGCAAACGCCTTGACAAAACTATTCTCTGTTGCAAATTCTGACGTGCTGACAAACTGAAAGTCCATGCTGATGACAACATATTCCCCTTTCAGATATTCCCGCAGTGCCTTCAGAATTGTGGTTTTTCCGTATTGCCTGCCCTTGTTGATCGAGAAATACTGCCCCTTGTCCACCATTTCTTTGATTTGTGCAAGGCGGCTGTCCAGATTGACCATGTAGTGTTCCTGTGGATTACAGCAGCCGGTGATGTTAAAGTAGCGGTTCATGTGTTTCACCTCGTGTTCGTGTGTGGTTTTTGTTATTTCTATTATACCATATCTCTGGAGCAATTACAACTGAAAATGAACTGCAATGATTTGTATTGCTAGAAAATACATACTAATTTATTCCGCAACATACTCTGACAAAGAATCGAATATTTTTACAGGCTCTGACGCTCCGATTGTTCGGTAAACCCAGCCTTTTTCATCCTGCCATGCAACAGCATGATCGATATACAATTCTTCTATCACATATAGATTTTTTGGAATATCGAGATTGTTCTCCCGATTTCGGAACGTCACATCTGCTACGTTCAATCTTTTCGATGCAACGATTCCGGTCAATTCATGACCATTCATAGATGCCAGTGCATATTGTTTCAAATAAGAATGGTAGTCCTTAGCGAAGGTCAATCCAAGTGCATTTTCAACAGCTGTTATCTTTTCTTCCGTAGTGCCTTTTAGCGAGCGAAAGTTTTCCAACTGCTCTAAACTTTTAATGTCCATACTATTGTATCTCCCCGTCTTCTATCATCTTGGCAATGGCTTTCCAAAATTTCTTTTTCTGAGAACTCCAACCGGATTGACTGGATGGATTATCTGTGTTTGTATTCCAATGCAGAGCAGTGTTATCGTGTTCTTTTCGTGTCAAAATTGCCAATGGCGAATCATTTCTCTGACCGATGTGATGCAGTTCATATGCGTGTCCATCTTTGTCTAACGCTGCCAAGCCCTCTTGCATACGTTCCAGATTTGTTCTTCCCATATCATCAACCACAGATGTTATATCCAAATCTTTTCTTATCAGCATACTCTCCCCATTTACCGTTATTGATTTCACTCCGGCATTTTTATAGACCTCATATTCTTCCATAGAGTGCATACTTTTTATCAAATCCAAGGGATACTTTGACTCTTTTTGTATCTGAGCCGCCTCATTCATAGTAAGACCGTTCAAGGTCGCACCCTTCAAAGCAATTGCTTTGCCTGCTCCGCCTGTAACTGCACCAGTGATTGCACCCCACATAAATCCTTCACTTGCAGACAGTGTAGTTTCTTTCAAAGTATCGTCAAGCGACTTTCCTTCGATTCCACAAGTAATTGCTGTTGCAGCTCCGCCTATTACACCAGACGAAAGAGCCATTGCCGCTCCTGTTTTGGCTGACGCTGCAAAAATCATACTGATTGCAGGTGCAGTTCCAACGCCTCCAGTTACAACCGATACTGTAACACAGACAAGGATCACGCCTGTTCCAATTGCAACATTGCGGATTGCCTTATCATAAGTATCATCATATTCTTCAAAAGCTTGTACAGTCGTTTGCCCATTTTCATCTACTGTGAATATGTACTTTGTATCGTCCCACTCCGCTGTAATGTCGGACAAGGTATATCCAAAATACACGTTCTCCTGCGAGTTATAGGATAACTCATCAAGGTACTCTTTGGAAACGTAAACAGTATCAACATTTTCTACAAAATACTTTTCACTATTCAGACCTTCTACCACATCTGTATATACTGTATCTTTTACATATTGTAAGAGTTCAGGGTCGTTCAGTGATGTATAGTTGAGATTCTGTGCCTCTGTTGCAGTGGTGCTATTGGAGAAAGTGGTTTCTTCTGTTTCGCTTTCTTGTGTTTCTGTTACATCAGAAGCCTCTGCAATTGTCTCTTGTACAGTTGTGACGATTTCCGATGTTCCTTTTGAATCCATCGTGCAACCCGTAAAACAAAGAACAATCACTAACCATAGAGCCAAAAAGCGTTTCATGTTACTCATCTCCTGCCTTTTTCTTTTTCAGAATCCGTACTACTGCCACTACTGCTACAAGAACAATTACGCCAATACCGATCCATAGAATAGCACTTTGTTTCCTTTTTTCTGTTTCTCTGGTGGTTTCAGCACTGGTAGTTTGAGCAGCTGTTGTTGTCAGAACAGAGTCGCTGGTTTCAGTCACTGTTTCCGTGGTTTCTTCTGAGGATACTGTCGTAGAAGCCTCTGTTGTTACAGGCATATCAATCGTCCCGTCTGTATTGATCACAGCTCCTTCTGCAATCAAATCATTGATCTCAGACACTGTGTAGCTTTGGTTGGTAACGTAAGCCTGAAGCACAGAATTAGAACCGACGTAGATTGTTTTCTCCGTAGAGCGATCGGTATAAGCATTGCTGACTGTTATAACATAAACGCCTTCGTCTGTGAACTCTTCACCATCCCTTGCTGGCTTATTAAACCGTGTATCTTCTGTCAGTCCATCCTTGCCGGCATTCAGCACTTGTTTGGTGATGTCTATTTTCAAATATCGGGATTTTGCAAGGTCGAGCCGAAATCCATTTTCTGTAAAGGCGGTATCTGTAAGCTCTTGTCCGGTTTTTACATCAAAAGGATATACCATGCAATTTCCGTTTCTCACTGAGAAATGAAAGGATATTTTGTAATCGTCATCAAATGCCGCTATTTTACTGGTTTTAATTTTCCAAAGATCACCGAATGTTTCACTCAAGATTGAATAGTCTAGCGATACCTCATAGTCGCCCTCTTCACAAAGTTGAATCTCTGTATCAGCACCAACTTCTATCCCCTTTAAGTAATCCTTATAGATCTGTGGTGCATCCGATTTGTTTTCATAGTCGGTATACCGAACAATCAGAGCCCCTTTTCCAAAACTGGTTTCGTCAATGCCAAAAGCCTCATCGTATGCCTTCTTGTCATCGTTGATT
>DLQV01000101.1:2609-3021 GCA_002474415.1 Lachnospiraceae bacterium UBA7598 | reverse complement strand
CCAAAACAAATGAAAGTTTCACTGTGTCCCCAACATTTTTCAGAAAAACCGGATTATCTGTATATTCGCCGGTGTCTTCTACTCTCGTATAACCGCTGACAATAAAATGTCCCAATTCCCATCCATAGTGGTTGTCTTTCTTTTTGATCGTCGATGGATTTGTAAACCCGTCATCATCTCCGCAGTTTTTCGAACCACTGAATTGATATTCTTCAGTAGAAACTTTTTCATTTTCCGCATCTTCCACTGCAAACGCTTGTATCGGAAGTGACAAAAGCGACAAAAAAAGAATCATTGCCGCTATCATCGAAAATCCACTTCGTTTTGATTTTAACATAAATGCTGCTCCTTTCTGTCGGCATGAATAAACATGAAAACAGTACCTTTGATAAACTTGTTTCTCTGACAAACT
>DLQV01000101.1:441-2591 GCA_002474415.1 Lachnospiraceae bacterium UBA7598 | reverse complement strand
CTCCTTTTGTACATATTATATCATATCTGCAAAAACAAATCAAGAAATTTGTCGCATTATTTCCGACTTTCAAAATCTTCGTAATTTCTTCCCATACAAGGAGCAGCTTTTTTTATTTGAAACACATTTTACCTGACACACGGCACAGCGAAAAAACAAATCGAACCAGCTTTTGTACTCTTTTTCTGAAATTACCGCTGCAATTTTTTCTTTTCCGCCGAAATACAAACTTTTCAACTGCACTTTTTCAAAAAAAGGGAACAAAAACAGTCTGAAGTTTCTTTTTACGGAATCACTTGTGCCGTGTGCCAGGTAAAATTTCTTTGATTATTGTTTTCCCTCAAGTCACCCTATACCTGGCTGCCCTATAACCCACTCCACACCTACACTGAGAACAAACCATTTCGCCACAATGCAGCCAAAACCCAAAACAAGCTCAATCACACTGCCACAGCATCAGAAACGCCTTGATAACTTTTTCCTTTCTCAGAGCCATATTGCGTCACCCAGGATCTATCCCCTGTGACTCGTTTGATGTAGTCCAGAAAAGCATACAGCTCTGATCTGTTCCCTGAGAACATTGCTCCGTCTATGTAACTAACCGAATTCATAACAAAATGAGCATGATAGACAGAAGCACAACCTCCATATCTCTTTGAGCAAAGCTTTCGGTGTATTGCGTAAACGATCTGATACTTGTCCGAAAAATAAGAGGCAATGCTACGACTCATAGATTCCGCCCGCTCATAATTATCGCCCCAAGTCGATCTTGCATCATACACGACAATAAAATGAAATGCCGGATTTCCACTGGTCTTACCGAAATATCTCTTCACAGAAAGAAACTGCTCGTAAGCATTATATATATCAACATTTGGACTATAGCGTTTATCATAGTCCGTGTGTATGCCCATCGTATAATTCAAAACGTTATATAAGTAGTGCAGTTCGTCGTTGGTGTTTCTGATTACTTTAAAGATTCCCATAAGTCCAGTCCTCCCTCTACAAACAAGCCCATCTTTTTCTCTAGGTTTGCATACTTTTCTTGCGGCGATACAGAAGTAAATAAGCCGTCCAAATCATGTGCTTTCTGCCGCAGTTCCTCTTTTCGAATATATTCCGTGCTGTCAATACTGTCCGCAATTTCAAGCACCATATTCACAAGCTCCTGCATCCGAACCGCCATTTGTGGTGTAATGTTATTGTTTCCATGTACAGCACAATCCACCATATAACTGCTAAATGTCAGATTCTTTTCCTTTGCTTTTTCTTCAATTTGTTGTACTTGTAACGGGGAGAGCTTAATGCTCTTTGTAATGGACTTCTTCTCTTTTTCACTTCTCATGATAACTCCTCCTTCTGGTTATGTGATGATATACAATACAATCATGTGATAGTGATATATACTGATATACTATATACTCTATTATGTTATATATCATAACAATATATATGTATACTATATATATCTACTATGATTACTAAGCTATATACTATTATTGATAATGATTACTGTTTGTCATTTAGTAAATTCTGCAAGACAGAGGTAATGGTAATACCTCTGTCTCCCTGCATCTAATTTAGCTACATTTGTATCGATATGACTGCATAACAGCTGATTTATCTCGATTCAGCTTTACTTTTATGTTCGGTCGTTTGTAGAAAAAAGTAATACTTTCTTTCGTGAATCACATACCAGATACTGAATCGCAAGCGTTTCAAAGCCTCTCATAAGCCACCTCTTAAACACACTTCCCAGAAATAACACGAGAATCATTTTTTTGCTTTTCCAAAAAATTTGTACTCTTTTTCTATTTTTTCAGTTTGTAAAATGCTGAAACCCTGCGAATTTTGAAAACTCAAAAAGTTTTTTTCTGAAAAAGAGTACACTTTTTTATTTTTCTCCAAAAACTTGATGGCAGTAATGTTTTATGATACAATGTGATAAGAGGTGATCTTATGCCCGAACCATTCAGCTATCACATGGCAACAGCTTACCAGAAAGCATTCAAAAAGTTTCTGACATACACCAGACTGTATGAAACTCTTGATAATGAACAACCCTATAGCACATCGAATTCCTTTACTTCAAGAGAAATTTTCGAGAGAAGAGATTCCAGCGGCATCTTAAATAAATCCAAAAAACTATT
>DLQV01000101.1:0-384 GCA_002474415.1 Lachnospiraceae bacterium UBA7598 | reverse complement strand
CAACAAACGATCCAGAAAAATTCAATGTTTTAAAGCTGATGTACTTTTTATTTCATACGTGCTATCCCGCATTCTCCTCCCAAAAATCAATTTCCATTATCGATCTTATCGCAAATCCTTCTTTGGAACACACGGATAGTCCCAATGCTGTTTATGGAGAAAAATTTGCCAAAGACCTTGCTGAACTTCGTCAAGGTGTAAGCCATCCTGAATATCGAGAGAAGGAAATTGAAAGGATCGCTGATCACTGGCAATATCTCCAAACTCATCTGTGTCAATTCGCAATGGGTGAAACCCACACGAAAACTGACGAATTAAAAAGAGCGATTGCAGAACTTCAATTTTTTATTGAAGAAATCCAAAGTGCCTTTGTCAATAAAAAAC
>DLQV01000153.1 GCA_002474415.1 Lachnospiraceae bacterium UBA7598 | reverse complement strand
CGGAACAGGAAAGACTGCTACATCTGATCAGGCAGAGGAAGTATGCGGCGCAATCCGTGCATGCATCAAAGAAGTTTATGATGAAGCAACTGCAGAGTCTGTACGTATCCAGTACGGCGGATCTGTAAACGCTGGAAATGCAGCAGAGCTGTTTGCAAAGCCAGACATCGATGGTGGTCTGGTTGGTGGAGCATCTCTGAAAGCTGATTTCGGTAAGATTGTAAACTACTAGAATCTGATTTTTTATGGTTATAGGGCTATTCATCTGGAAATTCCGGGTGAATAGCCTTTGAAATTTTACGCATGAAGAAAAAATGTCTGGAATGTGTCGTTCTCTTGTTGTTTATTTTTGCTTTGACACATGGCATTATCCAAAATACACAGCCGGTAAAAGAGACTAAGGAAGTACAAACTGAATATGAGGAAAAAACCTCAAAGGTCACGGAGACATCACAGAATGCCGAACCGGAAGCACAGGACCTGGAAAATCAGATTTTGCAGACGGCCTCTGGAGCGTTTTTTCAGAAATATCCGGTGGATGAAGCTTTTATGAACTGGATTGGAACACAGTATGGGAGCGGTGTGTTGCAAAGTCTGTACACACAGCTGGAAAACGGAAATCAGGATCCGGACCTGTGGTATCGGTTTACCGGAAACAGTATGCATGTTTTGTGGCTTTTGTATTGCCGGCAGCGGCAGTACCTGTCGTATTCGTACGAAGATGTGATCTGGAAAGAGGTATCCGATCCATCCTGTATTCGTCTGGATTTTATCGGGGATATTTGTCTGGATGAGGACTGGTGTACGGGGAAAACGGCAAAGAACCATATGGCGGATTATTTTTCGGATGGCGTAAAAAAGGAACTGATTTCGGCAGATTTTACGATGGCAAACAATGAGTTTGCTTATACGACACGTGGCCAGCGGCAGGAAGGAAAGGCATACTGCTTCCGGGCAGATCCAAAGGATGCCGGATTGCTGCATACGTCAGGAATAGATATGGTTTCTGTGGCAAATAATCACGTGTTTGATTATGGGGAGCAGGGATTTCTGGATACATTGGATGCATTGCATGCGGCGGGAATTCTGTACAGTGGCGGTGGCAGAAATCTGACAGAGGCAAGCGCGGTGCGCTATGTGGTCGCAGGCGGACGAAAGATTGCGATTGTATCTGCGACAGAAATTGAAAGATTTTATCATTTTACACAGAAAGCCCAAAAGGAGAAACCGGGAGTATTAAAGACCCAGCAGGAAGAGGTATGGAAGAAAGAACTGCAACGTGCGAAGAAGAACAGCGATTATGTAATCGCATATGTTCACTGGGGAACAGAAGGAAAGATCCATTATGGGCAGGATCAGACAGACATTGCAGATCTTTGTGTAAAAGCTGGTGCAGATGCTGTGATTGGTGGACATCCACACCGTCTGCAGGGCGTTGAGTTTATAAAAAATATGCCGGTGGCGTACAGTGTGGGAAACTTCTGGTTTTCCACCGGAAAACTGTACACAACGATTGCACAGATACAGATTGATGATTCCGGCAGTCTGAAACTGCGGATGATTCCATGCATACAGGATTCGTTAAAGACGTCGATTCTGACAGAAAAAAAGCAGGTCAAAGCGTTTTATCATTATCTGGCAGATATTTCCCAGAATGTGGGAATCGACGAGGATGGATGTTTTTATCCATATAAAAATGTAGAAAAACCGGGAACATCTCCTTATGCATATACCTCTGGACGACGGTATGGTCAGTATTTTGACGACGTGGATCTGGATTTAAAATCGATCGATATTGTGGGAAATTTGCAGTGAACACTTGCAATCCCGTTCAAATTATGTAATATAATAAGTGGTTATGTAACAATAAAGTATAAAAGTATACAATTGTTGCAATGGAAAGAGAGGATGAATTATGAGCAAAAAACCTGTTGTTTTAATGGTTCTTGATGGCTATGGTCTGAGCGACCATACAGAGGGAAATGCCATTGCACTGGCAAATACCCCGGTGATGGATAAATTAATGAAGGAGTGTCCTTTTGTAAAGGGACAGGCTTCCGGCCTGGCAGTAGGACTTCCGGACGGACAGATGGGTAACTCTGAGGTTGGACATATGAATATTGGTGCCGGCCGTATTATTTACCAGGATCTGACCAGAATTACCAAGGCAATCGAAGATGGTGACTTTTTCGAGAATAAAGCACTGCTTGCAGCTATGGATAACTGTAAGAAAAATGATTCGGACCTGCACCTGTGGGGACTTCTTTCTGATGGTGGTGTACACAGCCATATTTCCCACCTTTATGGTCTTTTAGAGATGGCAAAGAAGCAGGGACTTACCAAGGTATACGTTCACGCATTCCTGGATGGCCGTGATACTCCTCCGGAATCCGGAAAAGAATTTGTAGAAGAACTGGAAAAGAAGATGAAGGAGATCGGTGTTGGAAAGATCGCTTCTTTATCCGGACGTTACTATGCAATGGATCGTGATAATAACTGGGATCGTGTACAGAAAGCCTATGATTCTCTGACAAAAGGCGAGGGTGTACAGGCAGAAGATGCCGTAAAGGCAATGGAAGATTCTTATGCCAAGGAGGTAACCGACGAGTTCGTACTTCCTACGGTAATTACAGAGAACGGAAAGCCGGTTTCTGTTGTAAAAGAGAATGATTCCGTAATCTTCTTTAACTTCCGTCCGGACCGTGCCCGTGAAATGACACGTGCATTCTGTGATGACAAGTTTACCGGATTTGATCGTCCATTTCTTAAGACAACATTTGTCTGCTTTAAGGATTATGATGAGACGATCCCGAACAAGCTGATTGCTTTCGAGAAAGAGCACATTGTCAATACATTCGGTGAGTACCTGGCAAAGTGTGGAAAGACACAGCTTCGTCTGGCAGAAACAGAGAAGTATGCACATGTTACCTTCTTCTTTAACGGTGGAGTAGAAGAGCCAAACGTTGATGAGGCGCGTCTGCTGGTAAATTCTCCGAAGGATGTTGCAACATACGATCTGAAGCCGGAGATGAGTGCACCGGAAGTTGGTATGGATCTTGTAGAAGCAATTAAGTCTGACAAGTATGATGTTATCGTTATCAACTTTGCAAACCCGGATATGGTTGGACACACCGGTGTGATTCCGGCAGCCATCAAGGCAGTCGAGCGTGTGGACGGACTGGTAGGAGATGCAGTTCAGGCAATCAAGGACGTAGACGGCGTTCTGTTTATCTGTGCAGATCACGGAAATGCAGAGAAGATGATCGACTACGAAACAGGCGAGCCACATACTGCACATACAACCAATCCGGTACCGTTTATTCTCGTAAATGCGGATCCGAAGTATACCCTGCGTGAGGGCGGATGCCTGGCAGATATTGCTCCGACTCTGCTTCAGATTATGGGATTAGAGCAGCCAAAAGAGATGACCGGAAAGAGTTTGTTAATCGAAAAATAAAATATTAAGGAGAGCGAAAATGAAGGAATTTAAACCATTCAAAGAAGGAAAAGTAAGAGAAGTCTATGATAACGGAGACAGCCTGATCATTGTAGCTACTGACCGTATTTCCGCATTTGACAACATCTTAAAGAACAAAATCACTGACAAGGGTGCGATTCTGACACAGATGTCAAAATTCTGGTTTGATTTTACAAAGGATGTTGTTCCGAATCATATGATCTCTGTAGATGTCAAGGATATGCCGGAATTTTTCCAGCAGGAGCGTTTTGACGGAAACAGCATGATGTGCAAGAAGTTAGAGATGCTCCCAATCGAGTGTATCGTTCGTGGCTATATCACAGGAAGCGGCTGGGCAAGCTACAAAGAAAACGGTACCGTATGCGGTATTAAGCTTCCAGAGGGACTGGTAGAGTCCGATAAACTTCCGGAGCCGATTTATACACCGAGTACCAAGGCAGATCTGGGAGATCATGATGAGAATATTTCCTTCGAGCAGTCGGTAGAGGTACTGGAGAAAATTTATCCGGGAAAAGGCCGTGATTATGCGACACAGATCAAAGACTGCACCATCGCTCTCTATAAGAAGTGTGCAGAGTATGCACTTTCCAAGGGAATCATCATTGCAGATACCAAGTTTGAGTTTGGACTTGATGAAAACGGAAAGGTTGTTCTTGGTGACGAGATGCTTACACCGGACAGCTCCAGATTCTGGCCATTGGAAGGCTACAAGCCTGGACAGGGACAGCCATCATTCGACAAGCAGTATGTCAGAGACTGGCTTAAGGCAAATCCGGACAATGATTTCCTTCTTCCGGAAGAAGTTGTCACAAAGACCGTTGATAAATACAAGGAAGCATATGAGCTTCTGACAGGAAAGCCTTTTACAAGATAGATATAGGAGATCACAATGATTCAGAATAACAGTTATGATGCGGATACACTTCATGAAGAGTGTGGCGTCTTCGGAATGTATGATTTCGATGGTGCAGATGTAGCATCGACAATATATTATGGACTGTTTGCCCTGCAGCACCGCGGCCAGGAGAGCTGCGGTATTGCAGTCAGCGATACCAGCGGTCCAAAGGGCAAGGTTCTTTCTTATAAGGGAATGGGACTTGTAAATGAAGTGTTCGCACCGGAAAATCTTGAGCAGATGAAGGGGGACATCGGAGTCGGACATGTACGCTATTCGACGGCCGGTTCGTCTACCCGTGAAAATGCCCAGCCACTCGTGTTAAATTATGTCAAAGGTACATTGGCACTTGCCCACAACGGCAACCTGATCAATGCACCGGAGCTTCGCAAGGAGCTGGAATATACGGGAGCAATTTTCCAGACCACCATTGATTCTGAGGTGATTGCCTATTATATCGCAAGGGAGCGTCTGAATTCCCAGTCAGCAGAAGAAGCTGTGCGCCGTGCGTGCCAGCGTCTCAAGGGAGCTTACGCACTGGTTGTAGCAAGTCCTCGTAAATTGATTGGAGCACGTGATCCATACGGCTTTAAGCCGCTTTGTATCGGAAAGCGTGACAATTCATATATCATCACATCGGAAACCTGTGCACTTGACACCATTGGTGCAACGTTTGTGCGTGATGTGCTGCCGGGTGAAGTTGTGACCATTTCTCCGGAAAAAGGCATTGAGTCCGATATGACCATGGCACTTCCAAAAGAAAAGGAAGCACGCTGTATTTTTGAGTACATCTATTTTGCAAGACCGGACAGCCATATTGACGGGGTGAGCGTATATGCGAGCCGTATCAAGGCAGGTCGTTTTCTTGCACAGGATTCCCCGGTGGAGGCAGATCTGGTGACCGGTGTACCGGAGTCCGGAAATGCTGCAGCACTTGGCTATTCTCTGGAATCGGGAATCCCGTATGGTACAGCTTTTGTCAAGAACAGTTATGTGGGACGTACGTTCATCAAGCCAAAGCAGAGCAGCAGGGAATCAAGCGTACAGGTGAAGCTGAATGTACTGCGTGAGGCAGTGGCAGGCAAACGTGTCATTATGATTGACGATTCGATCGTAAGAGGTACGACATCTGACCGTATTGTGCGTATGTTAAGAGATGCAGGAGCGACCGAGGTGCATGTACGTATCAGTTCTCCGCCATTTTTATGGCCTTGTTATTTCGGAACTGATATTCCGGCACGTGAGCAGCTGATTGCTTATAACCGTACGATTGAGGAGATCCGTCAGATCATCGGCGCAGATTCTCTTGGCTATCTTGGAATCGAGCGTCTGAAAGAAATGGCAGAAGGACTTCCGATCTGTACCGGCTGTTTTACGGGCAAGTACCCGATGGAACCGCCAAAACAGGACATTCGCGGAGAGTACTACGACAAAGAGATTGATCTTGAGCGCAAGATGAGCCGATAAATTACCAATGTATTCGAATAAAAGGAGAAGAACATGAGCACAGACAGATACACAAGTCCGCTTTCCGAGCGTTATGCCAGCAAGGAAATGCAGTACATTTTTTCCCAGGATATGAAATTTTCCACATGGAGAAAACTCTGGATCGCACTGGCTGAGACAGAGATGGAACTCGGACTTTCCGAGAACGGAAAGCCGGTCATCACACAGGATATGATTGATGAGATGAAAGAACATGTCAATGACATTAATTATGATGTAGCAGTCGCACGTGAGAAACTGGTACGTCATGATGTCATGAGCCATGTGTATGCCTATGGACAGCAGTGTCCGAAGGCTGCCGGTATCATTCATCTGGGTGCTACTTCCTGCTATGTTGGAGACAACACAGATATCATTCTCATGAACGAGGCATTGAAGCTTGTACATAAGAAGCTTGTCAGTGTAATTGCAGAGCTGTCCAATTTTGCAGAAAAGTATAAGGATCAGCCGACCCTTGCATTTACGCATTTCCAGCCGGCACAGCCGACTACTGTAGGAAAGCGTGCAACTCTCTGGACACAGGAGTTTCTGATGGATCTGGAGGATCTGGAGTACGTACAGAGCACATTAAAACTGCTGGGATCCAAGGGAACAACCGGTACTCAGGCAAGTTTCTTAGAACTCTTTGACGGGGATCAGGAGACAATTGATAAGATTGATCCGATGATCGCTGAGAAAATGGGATTTAAGTCCTGCTATCCGGTTTCCGGACAGACCTATTCCCGTAAAGTAGATACCCGTGTTTTGAATGTTTTAGCAGGCATTGCGGCCAGCGCACATAAGATGTCAAATGATATTCGTCTCCTGCAGCATCTGAAAGAAGTAGAGGAGCCATTTGAAAAGAATCAGATCGGATCTTCTGCGATGGCGTACAAGCGTAACCCGATGCGGAGTGAGCGTATTGCTTCTCTGTCCCGCTATGTGATGGTAGATGCATTAAATCCGGCCATTACTTCTGCAACACAGTGGTTTGAGCGTACACTCGATGATTCAGCCAACAAGCGTCTGTCTGTACCGGAAGGATTCCTTGCAATCGATGGTATCCTGGATCTGTGCTTAAATGTTGTAGATGGTCTGGTGGTATATCCGAAGGTAATTTACAAGCACTTTATGGCAGAAATTCCGTTTATGGCAACAGAGAATATCATGATGGATGCCGTAAAAGAGGGTGGAAACCGTCAGGAACTGCACGAGAAGATCCGCCAGCTGTCCATGCAGGCAGGCAAGA
>DLQV01000110.1:6333-6493 GCA_002474415.1 Lachnospiraceae bacterium UBA7598 | reverse complement strand
GTGATGAATTTTGTGTTTTGATCGACGATCATAACAGCTGTGACATCAACCATCTAATTTCCTGCCTGCGAAAAGAAGAGGCCATTTACAATGCCTCTTCCCGAAAAATCTATCTGCAGATTGCCTGTGGATATGCAGTTTTTGATTCCAAAACCGATGC
>DLQV01000110.1:3329-6257 GCA_002474415.1 Lachnospiraceae bacterium UBA7598 | reverse complement strand
AACTCAAAACCTTTTCTTACCGCTGAGGCTCAGCCTGCAGCGGTATTTTTGCAACGTCCTTTTTGCGGAGTTTCTTTACCTCATACAACTGCTCGTCCGCAAGAGAAAGTGCATCTGCAAGACTGTGCTCATCGTCCGGCTCTAATGCACAGGCACCAATGGAAACGGTCACGTTATACGGCTTGTCGCTCTGTTCATTTCGAACCGTAAATGCATCATATAACTCCTGCAGGAGCATTTCCTTCTCTTTTGACGTAATCAATGCGCAGGCATACTCATCTCCACCGATTCTTGCAACAACTCCTTCCCCTGCTGCGTTTTGTTCTTTCTGGATAATTTCCGCAAGGATCTCCGCGATGGTGTGCAGGGAATAGTCCCCCTCTTCATGACCATACCTGTCGTTGATAATCTTAAGGTTGTTCATATCTGCATAAAGCACAAGGAATGTTTTTCCTGCTTCCTTTGCTTTCTCGTGCATAGGCTCTGCCAGTTCAAAAAAACCTCTGCGATTACAGATACCCGTCAATGGATCCTTCTTTGAAAGTGTTTCCAGTTCCAGATTATTCTCTTTTAACACATACAGAGATTCTTCTAATTGTTTTTGAATATCCTCATTGTTTTTCAAAAGATTGAGCATCTTAACCGCCGCCGAAATCTGATTACTTAAAAATTCTCCATATTCAAGCACTTCATCGGTCAGATCACATACCAAAATCCCATACAGCATTTCATTGGCATACAGAGGGAGTGTTACCATCCATGCCCGGTCAGACAGCCCCAGTCTGGAAAAGCGAAAAATATTTTTTGCCTTTTTCTTCTGATGGATGGCAGGAATATTTTCTACCTTTCCGTGGAGTTCCCTGGCTTTCAGCAACAGCTGCTCCGGCATCTGGAATAATTCATGATTCAGATGGATGACCGGCTCCTCATAAATGTACAAAAATGCATTATGAATCTTTAGCCATTCCATCGTTGCAAGAATTTCCCCAAAACTCTGATCGGTTCCTTTTTCAAAACATAGCAGTTTCAAAATAAAATTTTTCATTTCGAAATTTACCCGCTTCTGCTTTCCGAACAGTTCATCGGCCCAGTGATTCATGGACTCGTACTTTTCTAGTACATCGTTGCGCGCATCCATTTCTTCCTGGTTCCCCCTGCAAAACGAATTCCGGATCACCAGATCGGTCGGAAGGCGCACCGAAGAGACTGTTTCCCCCTGCAACATCCGGCATAACAGTTCACATGCTTTGCTGCCAAGTTTTGACACATCCGCACGCACCGAAGAAAGCGTCGGATAAATCTGGGAACACCACTCCGTATCATCATACCCGAAAACGGAGATATCCCTTCCCGGCATAAGCCCCCGCGCCTTCAGTTCTTCATAAAATCCGGCTGCGGTTTCATCATTGACGCAAAAAACGGCTTCCAGATCCGGATTGTCATCCAGAAGTTTTGCATAAGCACTATGTGCATTGCTCGCCAGATCTCCCTCCACATATCGTTTTTCCTGCGGTACAATACCGTTCTTCCAGAGTGCACTCTCAAACGTAGCTTTACGGTCCATTGCATCGGAATTTTCTTTTGGTCCGCCTACCATTCCGATTTTTGTGCAATGCAGATCCTGTACAAGATACTCGATTCCCTGTCGGATTCCACGGTCATTGTCATAACTGACATTTACATATCCTTCCAGATCGGAGGAAACCAAAACGCATGGAATTTCATCATAGTGATGCATAAACTCAACCAGACGTTCTTTCGTAGTATAGCAGCCGATACAGTTTGCCGCTACGATAATCCCGTCCAGACGTCCTTTTTGTACACTTGAAAACAGGGTATCGTACTGATATTCATACATGATATCCGTGTTCTGTGCATAATCACGGTCCAAAAATTTTCCTGGAAGCACTACCAGGTTGACATCCTGCTCTTTGGCTGCCTCCCGCAGTCCTTTACACAAAAAACGTGTAAAATCGTCTGTAATACCTCCGACCATCACGCCTATGGTTTTCCTCGTTTTTGTCATATCTATCCGCCCCTTAGCTCATTTTAATTAAAGTTAGCTCATTTTCTATTCTCAATAAAATTATTTTAATATAATTTTATGTTTATATCAATTATATTTTTAGCTAATTTTAGTCGGATAAATTTGTGGAATGTGATCTAAATCTCTTCACTTTCTCCGGAATCCTCGATAATCCGAAGACCAGCTGTACTGGTAACCGGAAGAGAAAACGCAATCGTTCCCGCTTTTGTCCCGATTCCGGCTTTTTCCATGATGGATTTCATAATCGCATTTTTCTGTTCCGTTTTCGTGACAATTAATATAATTTCTTTTTCGGAAACCAGCGATACCCCAAGAAACTGTTCTGCCCGTTTCATTCCGACACCTTTTCCATGAAAAACCGTTCCCCCGGTGGCTCCGCCTGCCTCTGCCGCGCGCATCACCTGTGTATTATATCCATAATTGGCAATTGCAATAATCAGCTCATGTTTCGTTTCTTTCAATATGCTCTCCTCCCCTTTCTCAAATTCCTGTTCCCCCAGCATAAATTTCAGCTGATGTTTTCCGCCAATACTGCTAAGCGGTATCAAGAAAACAATTCCCGTCCCCGGCACATCAATTTTGAGTTCCGTCTGTAATCCCTTTTTCACCGTTTTCCAGGTGGGACGTGTGACCAGACAAAAATGAATGCCTTTCTCATCCTCCTCCAGTCCGAAGTAATCCAGTACATCACTGGCCGCTGTTCCCATAGCAAGCGAAATATTTCCGGTATCCACGTGATTTTGCTTATAAAACTTCACAAATTTCTGCATCTGTTTTCGATTGCAGATCGTAACCATCATATAGATCTCACTCATCTGTCCGCTCCTCTTTCCTGTTCTTATAATTCTATAATTGCATCATCCGCATACCCGGCAAACATA
>DLQV01000110.1:0-3225 GCA_002474415.1 Lachnospiraceae bacterium UBA7598 | reverse complement strand
GATCAGCCCGAGAACCTGCAGGGTAATCAGCGGAGTCATGGCAACCATCGCCACCACACCGAAGGCGTCTTTTACCACATCGCCGCCTACCGCCGTACAGGCACCCTGTGCCAATGGCAGCAGAAACGTTGCCGTCATCGGACCGGATGCCACGCCTCCAGAGTCAAACGCAATCGCAGTAAAAATTTTTGGAACAAACAGGGTAAGAACCAGTGCAATGGCATAGCCCGGAAGCAAAAAATACATGATCGGAATTCCGGTAAGTACCCGCAGCATGGAAAGCCCGACGGAAGCAGCCACACCGACGGAAAGACTGATCTGCATCGCTCTTCCGGAGATATCCCCATCGGTCAGTTCTTCTACCTGTTTCATCAGCACATAGACCGCCGGCTCTGCTTTGACAATGAAATATCCGATCACCATTCCGACCGGGACTAATATCCACGGACACGGCAGGGATGCCATAACGGTTCCAAGATAGTTTCCCGCGGGAATAAATCCGACATTGGCACCGGTCAGGAAAAGTACCAGTCCGACATACGTGTAAAGCAGTCCCACACAGATTTTAATCAATGTCTTTTTATGTAGTTTTATGGAAACAAGCTGGAAAATTCCAAAAAAGAAAACGATTGGAAGCAGGGAACCTGCAATTTCTTTGAGATAATGGGGAATTTCGGATAAAAACAGCCGGCCAAGTTCCACAGAATTGAAAGCTTCCGGCACGTCTGCTGCCACATAATTTCCCTCCGTGTGATATACCAGTCCCAGGAGCAATACCGCAAGAACAGGACCAATCGAACACAATGCAACCAGTCCGAAACTGTCGTTTTCCGCATGTTTATCATTTCGGATCGCGGAAATACCAACACCAAGTGCCATAATAAACGGAACCGTCATCGGCCCGGTCGTCACACCTCCGGAATCAAAGGCTACCGCCAGGAAATTATCCGGAACAAACCTTGCGATCACAAATATCATCCCGTAGAACACAACTAACAACGGCGCTAAGGCTATTCCAAATAAAATACGAAGCAATGCTGCAACGAGAAATACACCAACCCCGGCTGCCACCGAAAGAATCAGCACCATATTCGGCACCGACGGCACCTGTGTGGCAAGCACCTGCAGATCCGGCTCTGAAATGGTAATGATGACTCCGAGAAGGAAGCCCAGAAGAAGGATCACCCCTAGTTTTTTGGTTTTAAGCATGCTGCCTCCGACCCGTTCCCCCATAGGCGACATCGACATTTCGGCACCCATGGAAAAAAACAACATGCCTATAATTACAAACACCGCACCGATCATAAATTCCAGCAGAATACTGGCAGACACCGGTGCCACAGTAAAACTCAGCAACAATACAATGAATAGAATCGGCAATACCGCCTGTAAGGATTCTTTTGCTTTTTCTTTTCTCTTTTCCAAACAATCCCTCCTTCTTCCCGTATATTTTCATACAATTTATATATGTATGCTATATTATCATACACTAGAAGGAAAAACCAGCAAATGCATCCTAAGATTCGGTTAAGATGTCTTTTTCAAAACAGGCATGCGGAAAATCTGTATCAGCAGAGGAATGACCATAATAAACCATACGAGCGGTTCCGCAACGATCACCCCGGTATAGCCGAACCACGGGACAAGCGTTGCCGCAATTATAATTTTGCCGATCATTTCCAGAGAGCTCGATATCAAAGGCGTAATATGGTCTCCCAGTCCCTGCATGGCATTGCGGACGACACAGATCACTGCTGTGACAAAATAAAACAGCGTATCAAATTTCAGATAATTGGTTGCATTTTTCAGCACCTCGGCATTTTTGCTTCCGGTTACCATGTAAACCAGCCAGTCGCCGATCGTATAACTTGCAACAATGGTAAAACTGCACCAGATACAGGTATATAAAATAGCAAGCCAAATTCCCTTCTTTATCCGGTCAATCCGACCGGCCCCAAGATTCTGTCCACAGTATGTTGCCATTGTCTGTCCGAACACCGTAAACATGATCATAAATATTTCCGATATTTTACGGGCTGCAGTATGTGCGACAATAATGTTCTGTCCAAGTTTATTGATTGCCGTCTGCAGCGTCAGGGAACCAATATTGATCAGGGAACTCATAAAGCCCATGGACAGACCCGCACTTAACATACTCCGGATCATCTGCGGCTGTGGCTCTTTAAAATCCTCCCGGGACAACCGGAGCAGTTCATACCGTTTTATCATATAGATCCAACAGATCACAAATGCCAGCGCCTGTGCCGAAACCGTCGCAATCGCAGCTCCCCTTACCCCTGTTTTCAAAACGACCACGAAAAAGAGATCCCCCGCAATATTTAATATGACAGAGATTGCAAGAATCACCAGCGGCGTAATGGTATCTCCAAGTGCACGCAGTGCAGCAGCGCAGGCATCATAAAGAAACGTTGCAATCAATCCCGCAATAATAATCACAATATAAGAGCCTGCCATTGTCCTTAAATTTTCCGGTACATTTAAAAAGCGTAAAATCGGTTGCAGAAAAAGAAGACCAAGAACCGTCAGTCCCGCAGCAACAACAATTCCGAGTGTCAGCGACATGGCAAACGATTTTTTCACCCCGCGCAGATCCTTTGCTCCGAACCGCTGTGCGGTGATGATGGCAAACCCATTGGAAAGTCCCATCAGAAAACCAATAATCAGATTGCTCAGCGAACTTGTGGCACCGACAGCCGCAAGTGCATCTTCCCCCAGAAACGATCCGACAATCCGGGTATCCACCAGGCTGTATGTAAGCTGCAGCAGATTTGCCAGAAAAATCGGAAGTGCAAAAGCAAGTATTAATCGGGAAGGTTTTCCCTTTGTAAGATCTTTCATTTTATTACCTCGTAAAAAATTTCTCTTTTTTTCATAAAATAAACATATTTTTTGTCGAAAATAATAATATCACAATTTGTAAAGGATAGGTACTATGAAAACAACAGGAATCGTAATTTGTAATTACAACAAAAAAGAATATGTTCTCCGCTGTATCCAAAGTGTCTTAGAATCCGACACACAGGATTACAGCATCTACGTTGTGGACAATGCTTCCACAGACGGCTCTGCCGATGCCATCCTTGCCCGTTATGGCGATCAGGTGACTGTTCTTAAAAACCCGGAAAATTTAGGAGGGTCCGGCGGATTCAACCGTGGAATCCGGCATGCCCTTTCCCAGAACCATACGTATATCTGGTGTCTGGA
>DLQV01000079.1:1975-3059 GCA_002474415.1 Lachnospiraceae bacterium UBA7598 | reverse complement strand
AAAAATTCCAGAAAGAAAAACAAAATGAAAGCCTGTTGTGCCCAATCGGCTATAAACAGGACATTCAGGCAGAGGATGCGGCAATTTTGTCAGACGCGTCCGGGGAACTGCAGTCGTACCGCATTGTAATCGATGATTTGGATTACACGCCGGGAGATAAAAATAAGGGAATCCGTTTTCATGTGGAGGATGAGAATCTGCTGAAACTGACCGGCGGAATCGTGCAGGGACTGTCCGGAAGTCCGATCCTGCAGGATGGAAAAATTATCGGTGCCGTGACGCATGTGCTGGTCAATGATCCGACGAAGGGATATGGCATATTTTTAGAGGAAATGACGAACTTTAAAAAATAGTACCAAAGGCCTAGATGTTTAATCTGCACAAAATATTTGAAAAATAAATGAGAAAAAATTGTATTGTATACAAGAAAATGATTGCAATAAATGACGAAAACAGATATAATAATCAATAGTTGCTCGGAAATATACGAAAATAATAATTCATATTTTGAAAGTATCAGGGAGTGTTCCATGGATAAGTTGATGGGGTTTGCCCGGAAGAAACGATTGGGCGATCTGCTTGTGGATGCAGGAGTCATCTCACAGGATCAGCTGGTAAAAGCGTTACAGATTCAAAAAACCGAAAAACAGGGGGAGCGTCTTGGTGTTGTATTGATTGATCTTGGATTTACCGATGAAAAACAGATCATGAATGCATTAAAGACACAGCTAAAGATACAGAGTGTTGATTTATCGGCACTCCGCATCCCGGAAGAAATCATAAAACTTCTGGATGAGTCAATACTCCGGAAGTATAATCTGATTCCATTTAAGTTTAATGAAAAAAATCCAAACCTGTTGTGTGTAGCGATGAGTGATCCGCTCGATATCCGTGCGATGGATGACGTGTCCATCATTACCGGATGTCAGGTAGAGCGCTTTGTGGCGACTCCGAGTGATATTGCGGCAGCCATTGACCGCTACTATGGAAATGCAGAAGCCTTGCGTGTGGCAGAGCAGTATACCAGGGAAAAGGAAGAGCAGGCAAAAGCAAGAGCCGCAATAGAACCTGGTTCCGGAAACGA
>DLQV01000079.1:628-1914 GCA_002474415.1 Lachnospiraceae bacterium UBA7598 | reverse complement strand
AGGCACCTATCGTCAAACTGCTGGCGCAGATCATTGAGCAGGCAGTACATAAGAGAGCCAGTGATATTCATATCGAACCGATGGAGAATCAGGTGCGGATCCGTTTCCGTGTGGATGGTGTCCTGCACGAAGCCATGCGGCATGATATCAGTCTGCATGCGGCACTGATCGCAAGAATTAAAATTGTCAGCGGACTTGATATTTCCGAAAAGCGCCGTCCGCAGGATGGCCGTGCGACCAGCATTGTAGACCGGCAGGAATATGACATCCGTGTGTCTGTGCTTCCGACAGTCTACGGCGAAAAAGTCGTTATGCGACTTGCCCAGAAGAAAGCACTGACCATGGACAAGCGGGATCTGGGATTCCCGGAGGACGAATTAAAAAAATTTGATCATATCTTAAGCCATCCGAACGGGCTTATTCTCGTAACGGGACCGACCGGAAGCGGTAAATCCACGACGTTATATACCGCATTAAATGAACTGAATGTAGAAGGGGTCAACATCATCACGGTGGAAGATCCGGTCGAGGCAAATCTAAACGGGGTCAATCAGGTACAGGTAAATGAAAAGGCGGGACTTACCTTTTCTTCGGCACTGCGTTCCATTTTGCGACAGGATCCGGATATTATCATGATCGGAGAGATTCGTGATCAGGAGACTGCGGAGATTGCGGTAAAGGCATCCATCACCGGACATCTGGTGGTAAGTACCTTACATACGAACAGTTCGGCCAATACCATTACCCGTCTGGCAGATATGGGCGTGGAAAATTATCTGATTGCAGATTCTGTGGTCGGAGTGATCGCCCAGCGACTGGTGCGCCGTGTCTGTCCGGCTTGTGGGATTGTCCGGGAAGCAACCGCGGAAGAAAAAAAGACACTCGGTATCCGAAATACCGCCCAGCGGATCAACGTACGCACGCCGGGACATAAAGAATGTGTCCGCTGCGGAGGAACCGGGTATTATGGAAGAATTGGTATTTATGAGATTATGCCAATTACGTCGGATCTGCGACAGGCGATCAACCGAGGAGAAAATGCAGACGTGCTTGAGGAGATCGCACTAAAGCATGGAATGAAAACACTCCGTATGAGTGCGATTGAATATGCACTCCGCGGAATTACCACCGTCGAGGAAGTGCGGCGTGTGGCATACGATGAAGATGATGATTAAATAAAAATAGAGAAGGGAAGGCAGTAAAACAGATGGAATTGTCAATGTATACGCTTCTTTCAATAGCAAAAGCGCATCATGCGTCTGACTTACATATTACCGTTGGGGTAC
>DLQV01000079.1:0-610 GCA_002474415.1 Lachnospiraceae bacterium UBA7598 | reverse complement strand
TACGGCCAAAATGTCGAATCAGCGGAACACTTTATGAGATGGATGGGTTTGAAAAACTGACACCGGTGATGACAAAAGAACTGGTCGAATCCATGTTTGGCGAAAAACAGAAAAAAACCATGGAAGCCACAGGAGAAGTGGACTTTGCCTATACGGATACCCGTGTGGGACGATTTCGTGTCAACGCCTTTCACCAGAGAGGCTCCTATGCGGCAGTACTGCGTATTGTGGCAAGTGATATTCCGACGCCGGAGGCACTGGGGATACCGGAAGCCGTCCTTGGACTGACGAAGAAAAAGCGTGGACTGGTTCTCGTGACAGGACCGACCGGAAGTGGTAAATCAACCACACTGGCATCTTTGATCGATGTCATCAATAAAGAACGAAACGAACATATCATTACACTCGAAGATCCAATCGAGTATTTACATAAGCATAACCGGTCAATTGTAAACCAGAGAGAGATCGGACTGGATACCGATTCCTATGGAAACGCGCTTCGTGCGGCACTCCGTGAAGATCCGGATATCATTCTTGTGGGAGAGATGCGAGATTTCGATACCATTTCGACCGCCATCACGGCAGCAGAAACCGGACATCTGGTATTTTC
>DLQV01000206.1 GCA_002474415.1 Lachnospiraceae bacterium UBA7598 | reverse complement strand
TTTTTCGACAGACTGAAACCTCCCTTTTTTGGGAGGTTTTTGAATAAATAATACTTTTTTCAAAAAAATGCTTGACTTTTATCCGGAAATGTAGTATACTATCATAGTCGCAGGAATTCAGGATGGTGTGCAAAACACTGCTCGAAACCTGGTTTGATGTGGCGGCATAGCTCAGTTGGCTAGAGTACTCGGTTCATACCCGATTGGTCGCTGGTTCGAATCCTGCTGCCGCTACCATATGGCCCGTTGGTCAAGAGGTTAAGACGCCGCCCTTTCACGGCGGAATCATGGGTTCAATTCCCGTACGGGTCACCAGAATGGAAAACAGTAAACCATAGAAATGTGGTTTACTGTTTTTTTATATATTGGAGGTGGATATATGTGGCAAAAATGACAAAGGTAGTTCGGATTCCTTTGATTATCGAGCAGAAGGATAGAGACGGAAATGCGGTGGATTATACTGTGATTTGCAAACTGCTCTGGAATTTGCAAAAACAAACCCGAATCATTAAAAATCGTGCGGTACAACTTTGTTGGGAATACTTCAATTTTTCCAGTGAATATTATAAGACACATCAAAAGTCCCCTGATGCTATAGAAGTGCTTGGATATAAGACGGTTTCCGGGTATGTAAATTACCAATTGAAATTCGATAATGCACTTTATTCAGCAAATCTTTCACAGACGGTCCGAATGGTATGTACTGACTTTAAGAATGCAAAGAAAGAAATGATGTGCGGCGAACGCTCTGTTTTAAGTTATAAGGCAAATCAACCTTTGGATTTGCATAAAAATGCGATAAAATTGACAGAAAAAGACGGCAGATATTTTGCAGACATCAATCTTATCAATAAAGATACCAGAGACCAGTATTTCTTCAAGGATACCGCAATTCATTTTGCACTTTATGTAAAAGATAATTCCACAAGGACGATCTTAAACCGCTGCATGGATAAGGATTGTGATTATGCAGTCTGCGGAAGTAAGCTGATATACAATCAGAAAAAAAGACAGTGGTTTTTCAATTTGTCATATGATTTTTCCCTACCGGAAAAAACAGATCTGGATCCCAAAAAAATACTGGGAATTGATCTGGGGGTGTCTCTTCCGGCAGTGGCATCTGTCTATGGAGACCTGCGGCGCTTTACAATTGACTCTCATGAGATCATAGAGTTTCGTCGGCGTGTAGAAGCACGAAAAAAGCAATTGCAGAGACAGGGAAAATACTGCGGTGACGGAAGAATCGGACACGGGGTGTATACACGCAATAAACCGGTGCATGACATCCGGGATAAAATAGCAAGATTTCGGGATACTGCCAATCATAAGTATAGTCGAGTGCTGGTAGATTATGCGGTTCGGAATGGCTGCGGTACGATTCAGATGGAAAAATTGGAGGGCATTACGCAAGAGGCAGAACGTTTTCTGAAAGACTGGTCTTATTATGATCTTCAGACAAAGATTCAGTACAAAGCAAAAGAATCCGGTATTCAGGTTGTTTTGATCAACCCGAAATATACCAGTCAGAGATGCAGCAGATGCGGATGTATTTCAGAAAAAAATCGACAGACGCAGGAACAGTTCTGTTGTATCAGATGTGGGTTCGAGTCAAATGCAGATTATAATGCCAGTCAAAATATTGCAATAGAAGAAATTGACAAAATAATTCAAAAGTGGTATAATAGCCATAAAGAAGAAAATTAGTGCGAATGTACAGTGCCCAATCATTTTGGGTGGCTTGGCACCCATAAATCGAGAAAGTGTATCTTCAAAAAGCAGGATAAAGACACTCGATAAGGTTAACGTTTATACATAGTAATCCGTATAAACCATAATTACGTACCGTATTTGTTGCATTTGCTGTTGCATTCCGTACGAGTGCGTGTTGTGCAAGGACATCGTCGCTGCAGTCGGCTCAGACGAAATCGTTGCATTCCGTACGAGTGCGTGTTGTGCAAGGGCGATGATTGCAAGTAGTAAATACTATCGGTATGTTGCATTCCGTACGAGTGCGTGTTGTGCAAGAAACTACCTCCTTATAGTCAACCATGTTTTCACGGTTGCATTCCGTACGAGTGCGTGTTGTGCAAGCGGTACTATCGACTGGGACGGAGACGAAACAAACGTTGCATTCCGTACGAGTGCGTGTTGTGCAAGCTTAGCCTTTTCAGCGGCTTTCTTCGCAGCCTCGTTGCATTCCGTGCAAGTATATTAATAATCATATGCAAATTTTGTTGTAGTTCATAAGATGATATTTTGATATCATAAACTGCGAAATCACGGCACTGTACTTCGCTGTAAAACCCTTCCGGAAATACTGTGAATCATTATTTCCGGGAGGGCTTTTTGCGTCCTGGCGGCATTTCAAAAAACATCTCCCACAGCTTTACACCAATTTATATATCGTTTTCAAAGAATGTGACACCCCCTACTTTTGTACCATTCCCACAAAACAAATCAAATTCTCCAAAAAACAAGGTTGATTTTACACAAAAGATGTGCTATAATAGAGACTGCAAAGACAACTTTGGAGAGGATGTGACGTTTCCGTGGAAACAACTTCTGACAAGCACTTTATGAATAAGATCGAGGTTCTGGAAAATGCGGAAAAGGCATTTGCAGACCATCAGTTTCAGATATATTATCAGCCCCAGTATAACTATCTCAACCGCCGCATCGTCGGCACAGAGGCGCTGGTGCGGTGGATCCATCCCCAGTTCGGCATCCAGCCGCCCGGCGAGTTTATTCCGGTTTTCGAGGACAGCGGTCTCATCACCAAGCTGGATCTCTACGTCATGGAAGAGGCGTGCCGGTTTCTCCGGGAGTGCCGGGAATCGGGTGTTCCCTACGTGCCGGTTTCCTTTAACGTGTCCCGGCACGATGTATACGCCTGCGATTTTGTAGAACGCATGGAGCGGATCCGGAAATCCTATGGCATCCCGGTGACTGATCTGCGTGTGGAGATCACCGAGAGCGCCGTGATCGGCAGCAGCGATTTTCTGATCCGGTTCGTGTCCCGGCTGCAGTCCCTGGGCTATACCGTGGAAATGGACGATTTCGGCAGCGGCTATTCTTCGCTCAACGTGCTGAAGGATATCGAAGTGGATATCATCAAGCTGGATATGATCTTTCTGCGCAATAAGATCGGCGGCAGAGGCGGCATTATCATCAGTTCCATTGTCCGCATGGCAAACTGGCTGGGAACGCCGGTCATCGCAGAGGGCGTGGAGACCGTGGAGCAGGCGGAATTCCTCAAGAGCATCGGCTGCGTCTATATCCAGGGCTACCTGTTTTCCAAGCCCGTGCCGGAACGGGAATACCTGCGCCTGCTGACAGAGGCAAAGACAGATACCGCCGTGCCGGGAATGAAGCTCAGCGATAAGCTGGATGCGGAAAAGTTCTGGGACCCCACCACCCAGGAGACCCTGCTGTTCTATAACTTTGTGGGCGGTGCTGCCATTATCGCCTTTTCCGACCCGGAAATCGAGACCCTTCGTGTCAACGAAAAGTATCTGACCGAGCTGGGCATGAATATGAACCAGCAGGATGTGATCCTGCGCCAGAAAAATCTGAACTTCGACAATGAGCAGGAGCGCAGCGTCTATGTGGAGACCATGCGCCGTGCCATTGCGTCCGGTGAAGATGAGACCTGCGAGACCTGGCGGACGGTCTATTCGCCCTGCTGCGGAGACGATCACATCTGCCTGTCCAGCACCCTGCACCTCATCGGAAAATCGAAGGGGCAGTATCTGTTTTATGTGCTGATCCGGAATATCACAAAGGAAAAGACGGCATATCTGGAACTGGCGGAAAGCGAAAAGAAGTTCCGGACTGCCGGAGAGCAGGCAAACATTTACTGCTGGGAATACACCATTGATACGAAGGAGATGCGTCCCTGCGCACGCTGTATGCGTGACCTGGGGCTCCCGAAACTGCTGGAGAATTATCCGGAGCCGGTGATCGCATCCGGGCTGTTTCCGCCGGACTATGCCGAGATGTACCGGGAATGGCACAGAAAGCTGGCACAGGGTGCAATGCACCTGGAGGCAGTGATCCCGCTCACCGCCGACCGTATCCCCTTCCATGTCCGCTATACCGCCGAGCTGGACGAAAACGGCAGACCCTATAAAGCCTACGGCTCCGCCACCCAGGTGGTGGACGGCGAGGCGTAAACGCTTTGTTTTGCAAGCGGCAATTACCTGTCCAAATACACCGTAGGGGCGAACATCGTTCGCCCGAGGGACTCCTCCGTCAAGCCTGCG
>DLQV01000208.1 GCA_002474415.1 Lachnospiraceae bacterium UBA7598 | reverse complement strand
CATAGAACCTCAGGCTGGTTTCGTTTATGATGCAGTGAGAAAAGTGATACGCTTTGCCGCAACTCCCCTCAAAAATCACACAGCACAATCTCCAAAGAAACGATGTTTGCAACTTAATATTTACGCACAAGAAATCACAAAATTTGTAAGTCTCTGTACTTTTTCAATACTAACTCCGAAAAACGCAGCGGTGTTGCCTAAAAATTTCTTCAAACCTTTCCTATTCGATAAAATGCCAATCCATAAAACGTGATTCCATCCATTCATCTGGGGCTTCTATATCTACTTCATTCTCAAACTTTGTTTCCGCTTTAAATCCATAATGTCTGTCACTCCATCTGACAATAGAAATGCCCGCCAAGGACATATCCATTGCTAAAATGGTACTGCATATTACACAGAAACATTTCTGCTTTTTATTTCTGATTTTTATCAGAAAGCGATTAATGTAAGGATATAACTTGCAAAAGCAAAAAGCTGCTATCGCCCATGCAAGTGAAAATTTAAGGCATACAAGTCCTTTGTAGTTTAAAAAATTATGGGAATAATTCCACGCTCTCATTCCTAAACCATACTTGAGTAAAAGTCCGCAGATCAGTTCCAAAAATGTTGCTGTAAACGTCATGAAAAGCACTCTGATCCATAAATTTTTTTCTTTTAGTTTAACTGCTCCAACATAAAATAAAACAGCACCCATTCCATATAGGGCATTAAACGGAAGATATGCCGAAATAACATGACTTTCCCATTTTCCTTTTGTAATAAGACAAAATAAACCCTCTATGACAACTCCCATTACACTTCCTATTAGAAACAGCCAAAACAGATCACTAAATTTGATAGAACAGTCTTCGTTTTTTACTGCATTATTATGCTTTTCATTTTGTTTTGCTAAACCATCAGTTGTTTCTGTAGTTTTGCGTTTGTGCGATCTCACCTGTATGGCTTTTTTTATAGATAGGGTTATGCCTATGCACATCGGGAAAAATGGTGTAAATGGTCCTGCCCAAAATAACAGATAGGCAGATGCAACAGCAGAACACCAACTCCAACCAAAAATCGCATGAAGCAGATAACCGCCCCAGACTGGTGAATACATTACAATAATTACACATAACAATAAAATCAGAGTCCGCCAATCCTTACATTCATTCCAGATCCACTTAAAAAAGTTTTTGATTTTTGCGACTATTGTTTCTTTTTTCATCTTACAACATCCTTTGATCAAACAATTCTCCATTTGTTTCTGAATACGCATAGTCTTCAAACATATCCAGAGGTGCTGCCTGTGTCTGTCCAATCAGACTGATAACTGTTACAGCAATAAGTATGCAGCCAAGAATGATCTTTCCTGATTTTGTATTCAGGAACTTTTTCTTCTGATACAAGTGAGCCGAAATCCCTGAAACTATTACAACAACTGCTGCAAGACAAGTCATTGGAATAAAAGACAATCCTTCTTCCGGAAATATCACACCGCTAAGAAGAATGCCTGTAATTCCAATCAGCGTCCATTGTATGCAATAAACAGTGTTGATATTTTTGCTCATATCTCTGAGTGCACGCACAGGAAATGTATCCTGAATCGGAAGCAGCAGATAATCAAATCCAAAAATTCCAACGACCAACAGCAGCACTGCGATCGTATCAACTGGTCCTAAGAAGTAGTAATAACCATTTTCACCATACATTCCGAAAGAAAATTGAAATACATATGCCAGTATCAGATACCCAAGACCAAGCACTCCGCCAGCGACAGAAGCCTTCAGATAAAATGTTTTTTTATCTGCCAGATGTCGGAATCCTTTTGCAAACAGATAGCCGAACACCGGGAAAATGATCCAGTTGAGAAACGGGAAGTAAGTCTGTGCATCATCGTTCCCCCAGATATATCCTGTAAACTGATCTATGTACATATTTCCTGTAGTAGTCCATTTAAGCACAGCACCAAGCACAGATGATACAGCTGCAATGATCAGCAATATGCTGTCCTTCCATTTTAATTTTTTCGCCAGTGCAAAAAACAGAAACGCAAGTCCGGCAAACTCTAAAATATCCACGCCAAACAAAAAAGTAAAAGTGTTCAGATACAGCTTTTCTCCAGAAAAAGCATATGCCGTCAGCATTGGAAGAACATAGCGGAAGATATTCAAAATCAGTCCTATCAGCAGAAGTCCGATACCACGTCTTGCAAAGTCTTTTGGACTTGTTTTTCTTCCATAACGCATTCCAATGCCCATACATACCATAAATACTGGTGCAGCAAATGGTCCGCCAAGAAAGTTGTCCACTATCTCGTAGCCTAAGCCTGTTCCTGCACTGAAAGTTTCCGCTGTGTGTACCCAGATCATAAACAAAATGGCAAATCCCTTTGCTATGTCCAGCTCAACCTGACGTCCGGTGTTCACTTCATCCTTTGAAAAAACTCCCGTTCCAAAAATTCTGTTCAATATATTTATTGTATTTTCCTTCATCATTCAAGACCTCCTCATATTATTTGGTTATTTGTTTTAATAGTCTTCGTCATGGTAATCACTAATACAATTGCAAGCACTGCATTAGCAACACCTGAAAACAGCGGCATAAGACATACACCATCCAATCTCATAGAAGGAACCATAATTGCAAGTCCGACAAGAGGAAATACCAATGTTCCCATAATAGATACAACAAAGGACCTTCCAGCCTGTCCCAAAGCAGTCAGGAAGCCGGACAGACAACCATCTATCCAGTTTACCAGATATGACAGTGCGTACAGTTTCATTGCATGGATGCTGAGTATCAGTAACTTTGTTTCACCCGACTTTACAAAGAACGGAACGATAAAAGCTCCGCAATATCTTAGAATGAGACATACTGCTATGGAAAGAACCGCTGCAACGCCAAGCACCCATTTTTCCAAAGTCCAGACTCTTTTATAAAGACCAGCTCCCTTACAGTAGCTTATGGCTGGCTGCATAGAATCAGCCATACCAAACAGCATAGATGCAACAAGACTTTCCACATACATTACAATTGACATTGCTGCTACGGCGGTTGCACCGCCAATAGAAAGCAAAACAACATTCAAGATGAATGAAAAAACAGATCCCGCAATACTGGAAAAAAATTCAGAAGAACCATTCGCAGCAAGCTGAACAAACTGTTTGAATGGAATACTACCTGCAACAAATTTTAATTCCAGCTTATTTTTGAAAAACGGATAGAATGCCATTACTGTGCCAATTGATATGCTGATGCAACTTGCAAGAGCAGCCGCCCAGATGCCTTTTCTTAAAACAACAATCAGCAAAAAATCTAATGCAATATTCAGTACCGCAGTTGCAACATTCAAAATCATACTATAATTTTGCTTTCCACAAATCCTGAGATAGTTGTCAACAGCAAAGAAAACAATAATCAGTGGAGCAAAAACAGCGTATACACGAATGTATTCAACACTGTACTGTAATGCGTTTCCGTCTGCACCCATCAGTATAAGCAAAGGTTTACATAGAAAAAAGAATACCAAACCAATCAAAAAGGACATCCCAACAATAACTTTAACACATACGCTGAATGTACGATTTGCCCTGTCATGTTCTTTCTGCCCTAACAGGGTTGCCAATTGAACAGAAGAACCGGTTGCAATCAATTCTGCAAGCGAAAACGCAATTGCAATCAGCGGCATCACAAGGTTTACCGCAGCCAGAGCATCTGAACCAATGCAACGCCCGACAAAAATCCCGTCGGCTATGGAATACAAGCCACTGAAAATCATACTCAATGCAGCCGGAACAGTACATTTAAGCAAAAGCTTTGCAGGCGGAAATTTTTCGAACATCAAATAACTTTTTTCCACAAATGACCTCCTTTTATTTCATCAGTAATCATGGCATTTAATCCGTATCGTTAATGCAAGGGGTGCAATTTTCTTCTGCTTGTTTGTCATCTTCATGCTTCTTAAAATATTTATCCAGCTTTGATACGAAGAGTTCAAATTCCGAAACAAAATCCGATGAGCATTCTTTCAGCGTTTCTGTAATTGCCTCTTCCTCCACAGCGTAAATGTCAGCTAAAACTTCCTTTGTGTATGCTTTTCCTTTTTCTGTTAGAAGAAGTGCCTTTTCTCTCCTTGTACCCTTCACAGGTTCCAACGTAAGATAGCCTTCTTTTTCACATCGTTTCACGATTGTATTAAGCGTGGTACGGGGCAGCATCCATTCTTCCTGTAAACTCTTCTGCGTATGTGTTTTTCCATCATCAAGTGCATACAAAAAAACGGTCATATTTCCTTCAACACCCGATAATTTTCCTCCACGTTCATAAAGACCGTCCAGATAATAGATTGCATTAATAAGTCTGCGTACATATTCTCTATTAGACATTTCCTCTACTCCTTAAATCCGATTTAGGATTTAATTATACT
>DLQV01000199.1:892-3792 GCA_002474415.1 Lachnospiraceae bacterium UBA7598 | reverse complement strand
GAAATTTTTTGAGGCTGGTAAACATAAAAAATGAAAATATATTTGATCAGGCACGGAGAAACCGACTGGAATCATATCAGCCGGTTTCAGGGAAGAGAAGATATTGAGCTGAATGCGGCGGGAATTGCACAGGCAGCACGCTGCGGGCAGACGTTGCAGGGACTGGGGATAGAAGCTGTGTATACAAGCCCGCTGAAACGTGCACACTGCACAGGGGAGGAGATTGCTGTGCAGATCGGGTTAAGCAGAGAGTGCGTGCAGCCGATGCAGGAGTTGATTGAGCGTGATCTAGGTCCGTTTTCCGGACAACTGGTAAAAGATAAAAAAGAATATTTTGCACTTGCGGCAGGCGATCATGTAGAAGGAATGGAGCCGTTTGCCGATGTGCAGAAACGCATGGAACATGCGATGAATCTTCTTGCGGCAACGGGGCATCAGGCAGTGGTTGCGGTATCCCATGGAGCGGCAATCAATGTGCTTTTGGCAGGACTTACGAATAACGAGATCGGAACCGGAAAGACAAGACTGCACAATGGGGCGATCAATGTGATCGAAGGGTCACAGACCGAAGGATTTCATGTCCTGCACTGTAATCTGCCACCGGATGATCCCAAGACACGGGAGATTCTGCTGCAGGAGCAGTAAAGCAGATTTCTATAATTCAGATATATACAGGAGGACAGGATGGGATACGAGCGGCTGGAAAAAAGTCTGATTGACACGATCAAAGAGGAACAGGCAAAACTGGGATTCCGAAAAGAAGCCATCCGGTTATATTATCCATTGTCCTCTTTGAATCATTTTTTTGATGCACAGGATGGAGAAGAACAAATGCTCCATCGCCTGCAGTATCTGCCGGAAACCTGGCAGAAAAAACTTGGGGATGTAGGTGTGACGGCAAACAAAGAGCGCTTCTGTTTTTATATTCCGGAACAGGGAAGTGAATATGTTCACGAACATGAAAAACCGGATGAATTTATCCGCGAACTGGTTGCACTGGTTGGCAGACATGACTGTACCATGCAGGAGATCCGGGAACTGTTCTATGGACATTCATCCGATGTGGAATGTCAGAAGATCGAAAATGGAGAGTTCGACTGGATGCTCCGGTTTACGGAGGATGAGGAAGATCCCTATTATTATTGTTTTAAGGATGAGGGAATTCATATCATTTATCACCGGTTTCTGCCGGAAGATTATGAGGAATTATAAGGGAGAGAAATGATGGCACAGACCGTTTTACTTTTTCGTCTGGATCAGGACAAATATGCAGCGGTGCGTAAAGTCTGTAAAATACTGGGGATACGCATCATTGATGTTGCCCGCAAGGATTATTCCCAGAAACTGGGCAGTCTGGCGCAGATCCAGGGATTTACCAGAGAAGCAAAAAAATATGATGGGCCGGAGCTTCCGGCAGAAATGCTGATTTTTTCGGAAATGAATTCCGAACAGGTGGATGCATTTCTGGCAGAATATAAAAAGACCGGAGTGGAGAAGGTTGCGCTAAAAGCTGTGATCACAAGCAATAATATTTTCTGGACGGCAGACCAGATCCAGAAGGAATTATTGCGGGAGCATTTGTTTATGAGCAATATTTACAAAAGCAATATGTGATTTGCACAAAAATTTTACGTTATTTTTGTTGAAAACTACCAAAGACGGTGCTATAATGTATACAAGAAATGAGAAAATCATTTCGAACATATCAGCCCATATTACATAAGATAATGAGAAGGGCGCACACCAAAATAAAAAAAGGAGGTGTATCGATGATGTATGCAATCGATCCAACCATGTCCTTTGCTCAGGTAGTTCAGTATTACAAGGATTACGTGAAACGGACGAAGAGCTGTGGACGCAAACCGGTATCCTTCCTGCGATTTGTAACAGGCAGATACTAAAATCGGATGATCAGGTGGCAAAGAAGCCGCCAGCTCACCCGATTTTTCTTTTACTACGAAAATAAAACAAGATAAAAAACGGCATAGTTGTGATCATTGTATGGATCACGGGCTATGCCGTTTTGTATTTAAACTGCCCCGGTATCCCGAATTACAGTTTGTCCGGGTTCCTGTTCATATAATACATTCCGGTTCCGGATGATGCCCAGCAGAATCCCCACCAGAATGGAATTGGCAACTGTGCTGGTGAGCCCGTAAGACAAAAACGGAACAGAGGCTGTATAAAACAGATTGATGCCAAAGTTGGTCAGTACATAGTTGAGCAGTTCCAGAAGCAGTATTCCGCTGGCTGCACTGCCAAGCAGCATTGCCAGCCGGTTACTCTGCCGCAGCGCACAGCGCATGCTGTAGAGCGCAAAAAAGGCAAGTGCGGCAATGACTAAAATTCCGACAACAATACCAAACCATAGAAAAATACTGTGTAGCAGATACGTAGAGTAGAGATCTTCCCGTGGCAGACGGTTGCTGACAGAAGTTCCGCCAAAGAGAGTAAACTTCATCTGGTCTTGCAGCAGGGCGTGTTTTGTAAATTCCGATCCAATGCCGGTATGCTGCAGTCCGAGCGCAGACATCAGGCGTTCATACAGATAGAATTGCGGTCGTAAAAACAGGCTGCCTGACAAAGCTGCGATTCCGATATAAGGAAGAAGTGTCCAGCACCAGAGAACCTTTTTGGAACCGGGCAGAAATCTTTTCTGGATACAGATTCCGAGCAGCAGGACGGACAGAAGAACAAATGCCAGGATCGGCGGCCATACAGAACCAATGGTCTGGCTTAAGATTATTCCGAAAAACAGGAGCGATAATACATGCAGCAGAGCAATGGTTTTCCATCCTTTTTCCCGGTAGCGGTATAGCAATAATGCATAGACCAGTGGATACAGCAGACAGAAAAAGTAAGCGGTAATCTGTCGACCGCCATATGAGTGAACAAGAGCA
>DLQV01000199.1:0-863 GCA_002474415.1 Lachnospiraceae bacterium UBA7598 | reverse complement strand
AGAGGCGGGACGGCCAGAAAAATAACGTATAACAGCCGGCTGCAACGTGACAGGATCATATAGTTCCCGAAAATTCCGAGCAGAATAATTCCGAGTCCGATCAGATTATACACAATCGTATGCTGCATAAATCCAATATGGGAATAAGCGTTATCCGATGGTTCAGAAACATACAGGATATACTGCATGAGAATTCCGAACAATGTCAGAACCATTGCAATGCCAAACAAAACAACCGGAAACTGCGGACGGTGGATTCGGTTTAGCTCAGTGCCGGTTGTAACAGGATCACCCATCTGCCGGACGGCTTCTTTTTTTGCGGCTTTGAAATCCATACCGGCATCCACATAATCCTGCGTCTGTTCATCGATGTGATTTTGGATTTCCTCCAATACATTTGCCCGTGCATGCGGGTTCAGAATCTGCTCCCCCAATGTTTGCAGGTATTCTTTTTCCTCCATATCAGATTCCTCCTTCAAAACTTAACACATTGCTTACAGCGGCCTGATAGGTCATCCATTCCTGTTTTTTTTCGGAAGAATGGCGCAGACCAGCATCTGTCAGCTGATAATATTTGCGTTTTTTCCCGGAAGAAGCATCCTCGTAGGACCTTACGTAGCCCTTGCTCTCCAGGGAGTGAAGCAGTGGATACAGGGTGCCGGCTTTCAGTTCAAAGACGTTGTTGGATTTGCTGCGAAGAGCTTCAATCATTTCGTAGCCATACATATCTTTCGTTTCCAAAAGGCGCAGCAGCATTAATGCCATGCTTCCCTGTACGAGATTTTTGTCAATACCCATGGTATATGTCCTCCTTTAAGTGTTAAAACTATAGGCTGCCTATATATGCAGTTTATATCGACAGC
>DLQV01000063.1:7156-7399 GCA_002474415.1 Lachnospiraceae bacterium UBA7598 | reverse complement strand
GAAAATATCTTCCAGACTTTTGTTGTTATCCTTTAAATTTTCTCGTTCAACCACAGCGGCTACACGCCCCTGTTTCATGATATAAGTGGTATCCCATAATTCTTCAATACTGTCAATCATGTGCGTGCTGACCAGTACCATGCAGCCACTGTCCCGCAATTCCTCAAACACCTTTTTCAGTTCTTTGATGGCATGTGGGTCCAGACCGATCATTGGCTCATCAAACAGTACCAGCCGTGGTTT
>DLQV01000063.1:6501-7118 GCA_002474415.1 Lachnospiraceae bacterium UBA7598 | reverse complement strand
CCACAACAAATGGACAGTTTCTGCTGCATCCCTTTTGACAACTCATCTCCGAATTTTTTCTTCTTATCTGTCAGATCAAACCGTTCCAGCAATGCATCTTTATAGGTTTTATACTCCTTTAATTTATACGCCCGTGCAATAAATTCCATATGTTCATCCACAGTCAGATTCGGATACAACGATGGAATTTCCGGAATATATCCCATGATCTTTTTCGCCTCGATGGACTTATTTTCGAGACCGTTTACCTGTATCTGTCCCTGATATTTCAGAAATCCCATAATACATTTTATAATCGTGCTTTTTCCTGCACCGTTAGGTCCAAGCAGTACTCCGATGCGCCCATCCTCTATGGTAAGATTGATATCATCATTTGCAAGCACCTTGCGGTATCGTTTTGTCACATGTACAACTTCTAACATAACCATTTCCCTTTCTTTTTCTGACTAACATGTTCCATGTTTTTACGATATCACATTCATTTGCTGCAAACCATCTTCTTTTCCTTAAAAAACCTTAACGCTTCCTTAAACTGTTGTTTTACTGCGTGGTCTGGAAACCTTTACACAACGAATCTGAAACCAACGCCAGCGCTAACTTGTAAATTTTTCTGTAGA
>DLQV01000063.1:0-6462 GCA_002474415.1 Lachnospiraceae bacterium UBA7598 | reverse complement strand
AGAAAGAGAATGTACCCCTTCGTCCGTCGCATCGAAAAACCTTATATTTAAACCACCCCGCAAATCTGTTTTTTCATCCAGATATGCGGACAGCCTTCCTCTTCTCCAACTTCACCAAATACCGTATATCCACACTTTTCATAGAACTTTTGAACTCTGCACTGCGCATGAAGTGAAATAGAAGTTCCACCCTTTTTTGCAACGGTTTTTTGTGCCTCCTGTAACATCAGTGCTCCTATATTTTTCCCTCTGTATTCTTTCAGCACTGCCAGCCTTCCCAGAATAAATGCATTCCTTTCGCTTCCCGGAAAAATTCTGCAGGTTGCGATCGGTTTCCCCTCATCATATAATACGATTTGTGTTGCCCGAAGATCGGTATCGTCAAACTCATCCACAAATCCCTGTTCCTGCATAAATACTTTCTGCCGTATCGTTTTTGCATCTTCTGCCAAATACGCATATGTTTTAAATTCCATCTCTTATCACCTATGTATCTGTTATTGTCCTTAACAACTGCGGAATAAAAAACAAGGCCCTCGCAAGCGACGGCCCCGTTTTGATATTACTCTTCTTCTCTGTGCATGGAGAATGTTTCCATATGATAATTCTTTATATTGTCAAGAATCTGACGATCATCTGCTTTCTGAAGAAGCTCGTCACGGAACTTCTTGGTCACAAGCATATCGTTAAAGGAGCTTGGTCCACCAACACAGCCACCTTCACATGCCATACCTTCAATGAAGTCATCCGGCAGCTTGCCAGCCTTCATAAGCATCAGGAACTTGCGGCACTCTGCTGCACCGTTTGCCTTGCATACTTTCGGCTCGATGCCAGCTTCCATCTCTTTCATACTCTCGACAACCGCTGCGGTAACTCCACCGGAGTTTGCAAAGCGCTTACCGTATACGGAAGACTCCTGATAACTGGTATCACTTGGCTGCAGTTCTACACCCTTGGCGCTCATGATGGCACGCATCTCACTGTATGTCAGTACATAATCTGCATTGCCCTCGATCTTCTGATCGACAACCTCAGACTTCTTTGCTACACACGGTCCGACAAATACGGTCACAGCATCCGGGTCCTGTGCTTTGATCATACGGGATACCGCACACATTGGAGAGATGGTTGTGGAAATCTTATCTGCCATCTCCGGGAAGTGCAGACGCACCATGTTAACAAATCCCGGACAGCAGGAAGTTACTTTCTTTTCTCCTGCCTTGTATGCCTCTACCCACTCTGCGGCTTCGGAAGCAGCGGTCATATCTCCACCCAATCCGGCTTCGATAAATCCGTTGAATCCAACTTCCTGCATAGCTTTCTTCCAGCTTCCCATGGTAATGTTTGCACCAAACTGTCCCTCGGTAGCAGGTGCTGCAATCACGTATACTTTCTTATCAGACTTTAAGGCATTGATGACATCAACCATAAATGTCTTAGATCCGATGGCTCCGAACGGACAGCTGTGGATACATTTTCCGCAACGGATACACTTGGAATCATCGATCACAGAAATACCACATTCATTGTATGTAATAGCGTTGACCGGACATGCAAACTTACATGGTCTCTTCAAATGAGCGATTGCATTGTAAGGACATGCAGCTGCACAGCGTCCACACTCTTTACATTTCTGTGGATCGATATGGGAACGATGACGTCCTGCCTCAATGGCACCGAATTTACATGCATTGATACATGCCTTTCCCATACAGTTCTGACAGTTTTCTGTAACGGTATAGCTGGAAATCGGGCAGTCCTCACAGGCTGCACTGATTACCTGAATCACATTTCCATTATCCTCTGGTCCTGGGGCTTTGCCCTCTGCAAGACGGACACGCTGGCGGATAATTTCTCTCTCTTTGTAGATACAACAGCGGAACTGTGGTGTCGGGCCCGGAATCAGACGAACCGCGATGTGGTCTCTCTCCGCATCAAGAGTACCCTCAAATGCCAGTTTTGCAACTTCACGCAGAACCGCATGCTTGATCTTGATTACATTTTCATCAGCGTACATAAAATCTCCTTTGTTTTTCGTGGTTTCTATAAGCATAATATGTTTTAATTGTACATAAATTTTCATTAAAAAGCTATAGATGTATCTATCAAAATACATCAATCCGTGAGATTTTATGGACGATACAAATGTAAATAAGACAGACTTTAATCAGAAAATTGATGTTTCTCTGCGTGCCGCACTGGAAGCCACCCCGGCCGAACGAAATGCATCCGACGACCTTTCTACCGGAAGCAGCACCGACGGACTCTGGGATCTGATTATTCTGTACAGCGGTTCTCCACAAACGTTGCAGAATGAATTTCCTTCCTCATCCTTTACCTTTCTCCTTGGAAATTATGCCATTGTGAAAATTTCCGAGGACGACATTCCAGCACTTGCCGCTTTTCCAAAGGTCATCTATATCGAACGTCCAAGACAGCTTTTCTTTGAGATTGTTTCCGCCCGGCAGGCTTCCTGTCTGAGTGCCATTCAGGAAAACAGCAGCTATGGTCTGACCGGAAACGGCATTCTGATTGCTGTGATAGACTCCGGTATTGACTATGCACATCCTGATTTTTGCAATCCGGATGGAACCACACGGCTGGTGGCTCTCTGGGACCAGACAATTCCTGCAGATCCTTCTGCCGGACGCCCTGCCCCCGCCGGTTATTCACAGGGTACGCTTTTTTCTGCGGAACAGATCAATGCGGCACTTCAGGCTGATACCTTACAGCAGCGCATGGAACTTGTACCCAGCACAGATGTCACAGGACACGGAACCCATGTCACCGGTATTGCCGCCGGAAACGGCCGTGCCTCCGGCGGACTCTACCGCGGAGTTGCCCCGGAAGCCTCACTTCTTGCCGTCAAACTGGGATCTCCCGATCCAAAAGGTTTTCCAAACACCATTGAGCTTATGCAGGCGGTCGATTTTTCCGTAAGATATGCCATCGAACATACCGTGCCTCTTGTCATCAACCTGAGTTTTGGAAATACTTACGGCTCCCACAGCGGGACTTCCCTTCTGGAAACCTACCTGGACTATGTCTCAAATCTCGGACGCATTAATATTGTTGTGGGAAGTGGAAATGAAGGAAACAACGGCGGGCATGCCAGCGCACATCTGGCTTCTTTAGAATCGGCTAAAATTGAATTTGCCGTTGGAAATTATGAATCTTCTCTTTCGATTCAGATCTGGAAAAATTACTGGGATGATATTCGTTTTCAGCTGACTCCTCCGGGACTTGGAACCTCATTTAACATACCCAGTCAGCCCGGCAGCTGGCGCTTTTCCTTTGGCACCACACAGATTCTGGTATACTATGGACTTCCCTCCCCCTATAGTCTGTATCAGGAAATCGCCATCGATCTGCTGCCGCGGCGTGACTATATTTCGGGAGGCGTCTGGTTTTTTACCGCAGAAGCACGGTCTGTCATCGAAGGATTTATTGATCTGTGGATGCCGGCAGCCGCTATCCGCGGGACTGCCACGCAGTTTCTTACCCCGGCAACAGAGACCACCCTCACGATACCTTCCACCGCCGGAAGTGTCATTACCGTCGGTGCCTACGACTCTTCCACCAATACCCTCGCTCCTTTTTCCGGCAGAGGATTTACCTGGAGTACCGAACAGGTCAAACCGGATCTGGTCGCTCCCGGCGTCGACATCACCAGCTGTGCTGTCGGGGGCGGTTACGAATCCCGCAGCGGCACCTCCATGGCTGCTCCTTTTGTAAGCGGCAGCTGTGCACTGCTCATGCAGTGGGGCATTTTACAGAACAATGACCCTTTTTTATATGGAGAAAAAATGAAAGCATATCTGATCCGAGGTGCCAGACAGCTTCCATTTTCCGTTTCCTACCCCAATCCGCAGAGTGGGTACGGAGCTCTCTGCGTCAGCAACAGCCTGACGTTTGTGTGATCTGCTCCACTATTCTGCGATAAAGGCCTCATAAAATTTTTCTTTTGGCACAGGTTTTCCAAAATAAAATCCCTGGATCATCTCTGCCTTTGTTTTCTTTAAAATATCTACCTGCTCTTTTGTCTCGATTCCCTCAACAATACAATGGATTCCCAGATCATTGATCATGGAAGTCATATAGTCGAGGAGAATCCGGCTTTTGCGGTTATTGGTAATTTCGGTTACCATAGACCGGTCAATCTTTGCAGAATCAAAATCATACTGAATCAATACCGCAAGATTGGAATAATGACTTCCGAAATCATCCATCGACAGCCTGAATCCGAGTTCTTTCAGGCTGTTTGCAACATTTTCGATCAGAACATGATCCATATCTCCCACGGTCTCTGTCACCTCAATATGGATCAGTTCCACCGGAATGTCATATTTTTGAACCATCTGCGTTACTTTTTCAATGAGTTCCGGATACATGATCGTCATCTTCGAAAAATTCACCGATATTGGTACCGTACGATGCCCTTCCCGGATCTGTTCCTGTTGATAACGAAATACTTCATCCAGCACAAACAAGTCAATCATATGCACCAGATTGTAATGTTCCAGCACTGGAATAAACATTCCAGGACCTACAATTCCCAGTTCATCGTCCAGCTGCCGAATCAGTGCTTCCGCACCTTCTGTGCGCCCTGTGTGGATATCCACTTTCGGCTGCAGATATACCAGATACCTTCCACGCTCCATCAGATCGTTGATCTCATCTATCACGCTCTGCTCCATGCGCTTCATCACGGTTGTGCCATGCATCAGCTTGAGCTTATCGTTGCTCATAAGCACCTCTGCCTCTGCAATCTGACTGCGTGTGTTTGGATGGGCACTCCAACTGTATCCCATTGCCACACCAAATCCGAGTGCTTCGAGTTCCTTCCGCAGATTTTCCACCTGCTGCTCCATCTCCTGCCGTTCAATGTTGGTACACAAAACCAGCATCTCATCCTCATCATACCGGTAGATCCGATAATTAGAAAACAATGTTTTCAGAAGATTTGCAACTTCCATCAGCTTTCGATTTCCACTGATATATCCAAACTGTTTATTGATCTCTGCCAAATGGATCACGTCCGTTGTGATCACGCCAAGGGAACGGAACCTATTGTCCTCACCGGTGCGTGCCATAACCGACAATCCCTCCCTGTTCCAGAGATTGGTCAATTTGTCATGCGTACGGTCATATTCCTGATGCTCCTGCAGATTGCGAAGCTCAATCCGCGCAGCAAGTGTCGTTCCAAGCATGGAAAGAACATCGGCTTCCTCCAGATGTCTGTGTGGGTTTAAAACCGTAAGAAGCCCAAGCATCTGCTCACCGGTATATAAAGAAACACCGGCTGCCGACCATGCTCTTATCTCTGCCAGATGTTCATAGAGCATCGGATGACTTTCCCGCAACGATTTAATATTCGGAATCACTACATCCCCGAGATGTCCCATCTCCTGAATAAACGTCTCCACCTCTCCGGATTCAATTCCCTCAGTCACAAGTCTTGCCATCATCTGAGCCGTTTCCCTGTGACATTCTTCTGCATATCGGATATTTCCATCCTTTGCATAGGCAAGCACAACACAATCCGCATCAAAATACTGACGCAATGACTCAAATGTCTGCATGAGAGCATCACCAATACGCTCTCTTCCAAGCGTTTCCATACAGGTCCGAAGCTGTTTTAACATGGATTTTTCATTGCCCTCTGCAAGAATCGGTTCTACCGGATCAAGCGTCTCCGGCTCCTCATGATCTTTGATCTGGTCATAAAAAACAATCCTGTTTTTTCCGCTTCTTTTCGCCGCATAAACTGCCCGGTCCGCTTCGTAATAGAAATCCGGAAAGCTGATTCTCCGCCCGTTTAGTTTTGCCGCACCAATGGATACCGAATATTCCATATCAAAGATGATCTTTTTTAAGCTTTCGCGCATTGTGGAGCAAAATTCTTCCATTTCGACCGTATTCTGAAAACCGGAAACAAAAACAGCAAACTCATCTCCACCCAATCGGCCGACGATGCCTCTGTCACCTGTCACTTCACTTAAAATACTTCCGGTCTGGCTTAAAACCATGTCCCCTACCGCATGTCCCTGCGTATCATTGATCATTTTAAAATCATCAATATCAAGCATGACAAATAAGGCATTGGTTGTACATTCTGCAAGCTCTTTTGCACAATATCCTTCAAATGCCTTATGGTTATACACATTTGTCAGTACATCAATCTCTGCCCGGCGCCGCATACGTTCCGTGATGGTCTTTTCTTTCTGAACACACCGGAACCGCCCCACCATGCGGTTTATTTTTCCGTCTTCACCGGCAATGCTAACGAGATAAAAACGATACCATAACGGTTTTTCGTCTTCTTCCCGATAACGGACATCCACGGTAACGGTTCCTTCTTTTTTCAGACATGCATGCACGGCTCTGCGAAACACCTTTTTGTCTTCCGGATCAATAACAACAGATCCATAACGGTTTTTCTGTACATAGTCCGTGATGTAA
>DLQV01000255.1 GCA_002474415.1 Lachnospiraceae bacterium UBA7598 | reverse complement strand
CCGGATCATCCGCTGATTACCATGTCTATGGGGGCAAAAGGAGGGATTTCCCGCGTGGCAGGAGAGTTTTTTGGATCGTGTGTGACCTTTGGAGCAGGCGGACAGGCGAGTGCACCGGGGCAGCTTCCGGTAAAGCAGCTGGAAGAAATACTTCACATTTTACACCAAAGTGTGGATTGACTCTAAATTTGAAGTGTGATATAGTAAATAGGCACTTGTGAAATAAGAGTGCTATGCAGCCGTAGTATAATGGATAGAACGCAGGACTCCGACTCCTGAGATGCGGGTTCGATTCCCGCCGGGTGCAGTATTTTAAGAAACCCAGTGTTTATGCAGATTTGAGAGAATTTGTTGAAAGCACTGGGTTTCTTGTAGTTTTTGAGAGTTCTTTCTGAGACGTTCACGGATATGTTTTACTAGGTAGAATGGAGGTCGTTTGTAATGAAACAGGTTTATCCAGTAATTTTTGTGTTCTAAATGGAGTTTGTTTCCTATATGCACCGCTTTTTTACTAGACGAACAGTATGAGGTGTGGTATCATAAATGGAAAGATGCATTTTTATGGAGGGTTCATATGCAGAATGAAAAATTAAAAAAGTTTACAGACTTTTTTGTGAAATATAGACGTTATTTTTGTGCCGCAGTTTTATTTGTGGTATTGGTTGTGATTCTGGTAAAATGTACTGGTCCGCAGAAAAATCAGAAAGACACACAGAATGGTACAGAAGGTGTTACGCAGGTGACGGAATATCAGGAAATCGGCAAGCTGCAAAAAGATGTGGATCCGGAGCTTGTGACATTGATGGAGAATTATTACTCCGCATATGCTAGCGGCGATACGGAGTCACTGGAGATGATTGCGCAGCCACTCAGTGATAATGAAAAGAGTTATATCACAACCTTTTCTCAGTATTATGAGGATTATCAGAATATCACCTGTTATTCCACTAAGGGAGCCACAGATGATTCCTATCTGGTATCGGTATGCTACGATCTGAAATTTAAAGGCGTGGATACTCCGGCACCGGGAATGGATTTCTTCTATGTAGAAAGAGATGGAAAAGGAAATCTGATTATCAATAATGTATATTCCGCATACAACTTCAATTTCCTGGATCAGGATCTGGATGCAAATCTGTACTCCCTGATTCTGGCATATGAGAAGAGCGATGAAGTAGTTGCATTGCAGAAAAAAGTACAGACAAGTTATGATGAAGCCGTAAAGAGTGATGAAAAACTTGCCAATATGGTTGGTGGAACGCTCCGGAATGCTATGGCAAAATGGAGAGAAACGGTTGTAAGCGATACCGAGAGCCAGACGCAGGAGACCCAGACCACAGAGGCAAAGAAACAGGAAGACAGTCAAAAGAAAGAAGACACGCAGAAGAAAGAAGATACGCAAAAGACTGCGGAAACCCAGACCACAGAGACAAAGAAACAGGAAGACACTCAAAAGAAAGAAGATACCCAAAAGAGCGATTCCAAGAAATCTACAGGAATGGTCAAGACAAAAGATATCTGTAATGTCAGAAAGAGTCCAAGTACAGACGGAGAACTTCTCGGAAAGGTTGACATTGGTGTAGAACTGAAAAAACTTGGAACGGAAGGTGACTGGACAAAAGTAAAATTCCAGGGAAATACCGGATATGTAAAGAGTGATTTGGTAAAGGAAGTCTCCGCTAAGTCAGGTTCCGGCAAGGGAAAAGTAAAGACGAAGGATATCTGTAATGTGCGTAAATCCGCAAGCACGGATGGAAAACTTCTTGGAAAAGTGGATGCGGGAGTAAAATTAGAAAAACTTGGCACCAAGGGTGATTGGACGAAGGTGAAGTTTCAGGGAGAAACCGGATACATTAAGAGTGATTTATTAAAAACGGTAAAATAATAAAGACATCATAAAGAAGCGGAGGCTGTGAGGTCTCCGCGATTTTTGTCAGACAGGAAAGAAACGTGGAAGTCAGAATAAATAAATTTTTAAGTGAAGCGGGGATCTGCTCCCGAAGAGAAGCAGACCGTCAGATTGAAGCTGGAAATGTTACCATCAATGGAAATATTGCACGGATGGGAGATCAGGTATCGGATGGACAGGAGGTATGCTTCTGTGGCAGACCGGTGCAAAAAGAAAAAGAAATGATACTGATCGCACTTAACAAGCCAGCGGGAATTGTCTGTACAGCAGAAAAAAGAGAAAAGAACAATGTTATTGATTTTTTGCATTACCCGAAACGGATTTATCCAATCGGACGTTTGGATAAGGAGTCCGAAGGGCTGCTGCTACTGACAAACAATGGAGAGATCGTTAATAAGATTATGCGTTCCGGCAATATGCATGAAAAGGAGTATCTTGTCACCGTGAATCGTCCGGTCACGGATGCATTCCTGCATGGAATGGCAAATGGAGTTCCGCTTGTGGAACTCAACACGACAACACGCAAATGCAGGGTAGAACGTACAGGGAAAAAACAGTTCCGGATCATTCTGACGCAGGGGCTAAACCGGCAGATCCGGCGAATGTGTGAATATTTTGGTTACCGGGTACAGAAACTGGTACGTGTACGGATCATGAATATTGAACTGGGAGATCTTGCACAGGGAAAATACCGGGATGTCACACCAGAGGAATTTAAAAAACTGCAACAGCTGCTTGCGCATTCAAGCAATCTGCCTGTACGGCCGATGGAAAAAATGCAAAAATCGAAACGGAAACCACGCAATTCTGCCGTACATGGCACGTATACCGTGGTAAATCATCATATAGATAGAGAGAACAAAAATGGAAACAGAAAAGCAACGGATTGAAGAACTGGTAAAACAGTTGAATGCAGCATCAGCTGCGTATTATAACGGGCAGGATGAAATCATGCCAAATTACGAGTGGGATGCTTTGTTTGATGAACTTACCACTCTGGAAAAAGAGACCGGGTATATCATGCCGGACAGCCCGACGCAGAATGCCGGATATGAAGAATCCGGGAGTGGACAAAAAGAACCACATGAGTATCCTGCACTTTCTCTGGCAAAGACAAAGCAGGTGGAAGAATTGCAGCAATGGGCAGGAGACTATCCGATCTGGCTGTCATGGAAGCTGGATGGACTTACACTGGTTCTGACGTATGATAACGGAAATCTTGTGAAAATTCTTACCAGAGGAAATGGAAACCTGGGTACCAACATTACATTTTTAAAGGGTGCTATCGGCGGATTTCCACAAAAGATTTCGTATCAGGGACATCTGGTTGTACGTGGAGAAGCAGCCATATCCTATACGGATTTTGCACAGATCAATGACATGATTGAGGATGACGATGAAAAATATGCAAATCCGAGAAATCTGGCATCCGGGACATTGAATCTGGAGGATCCGGCTGAAGTAAAAGCCCGACATGTCAATTTTCATGCATTTACACTGGTGCATTTGGATGAGCCGATGGTATCCTGGGGAGAGCGAATGCGTTTCCTGGAAGAACTGGGATTTGATGTGGTAGACCGGGAAGCGACAACTGCTGAAAAATTGCCGGAAGCCATAGACCGATGGACAAAAATTGTCGAGAGCGGAAAAATGGACATTCCGGTGGATGGTCTGGTTATCTGTTATGATGATACGGATTATGCGGCATCGGGAAGCGTGACCGGACACCATGCGACACGCGCCGGTTTTGCGTTCAAATGGCAGGATGAGGCCGTGGATACAAAACTAAAATATATCGAATGGTCGTGTGCAGTGTCCACAATTTCGCCGGTTGCCGTGTTTGAACCGGTGCAGATTGAGGGGACAACGGTATCGAGAGCATCGCTATGCAATATCAGCGAGATCGAGCGCCTGGGAATTGGAAAAGAGTGTACACTTTCCGTGATCAAAGCCAATAAGATTATTCCGAAATGTATTGCGGTAAAAGATGCGGTAGGTGCTCCTGAGATTCCGTCCGAATGTCCGGTGTGTCATGCACCGACAGCGGTACATGTGAGCGAGAACAGTGGTACAAAGACACTGCATTGTACCAATCCAGACTGTACAGCCAAAAATGTCAAGAAATTTACCCGTTTCGTCAGCAAGTGGGGGATGGATATCGATGGGCTTTCCATTCAGACAATGCTTCGTTTTATGAATGCAGGATTTATCCATGAATTTGCAGATATTTTCCGGTTGAAAGAGCATTTCGGAGAGATCAGCCAGATGGAGGGCTTCGGTGAAAAATCTGTGGCAAATATGGAGCAGTCCATTGAAAAAAGCAGACAGGTACATCCGGTCAACTTTATATTTGCCCTGTGCATACCGCTGATCGGTGTGGACGCCGGAAAGAAAATTGTCGCCTCCATTGGATTTGACGGATTTTTGGACCGGCTGCATCAGGGAGTTGGTTTTGAAGATATTGAGGGAATCGGAGCGGAGCGTTCCCGCTCGATTGTAACCTGGTATCAGAATGAGAAAAACAGGAGTGGTTTTGAAGATTTACTCCATGAGCTTTCGATAGAGCATGTAGAAGTGCAGGATACTTCTTCCGGCAGCTGTGCGGGACTGAGTTTTGTGATCACCGGAGATGTGCATCACTATAAAAACAGGGATGAATTTAAGGCGTATGTAGAGAGCCAGGGCGGAAAAGTGACAGGAAGTGTCTCAAAAAAGACAGCATATCTTGTCAACAATGATGTAGAATCTGCATCATCCAAGAATCGTAAGGCAAAAGAATTGGGAATTCCAATTATTTCCGAAGATACATTTATAGAAAAATTTGGTGGGAGGTAGAAAAAGTTATGCCAATCAGAACACAAAGTGATCTGCCTGCAAAGGAGATTCTCGAACAGGAAAATATTTTCGTGATGGATGAGACCCGTGCGATGCATCAGGATATTCGTCCGATCAATATCGTGATTCTGAACCTAATGCCACTGAAAGAAGATACTGAATTACAGATTTTCCGGTCATTGTCCAATACTCCGTTGCAGGTAGATGTATCGCTGCTTGTACCGGCATCCCATGCATCCACCCATACATCCAAGAGCCATCTGAACAAGTTTTATCAGACATTTCAGGAGATTAAATACCAGTATTTTGATGGGCTGATCATTACCGGTGCACCGGTGGAACAGATGAAATATGAAGAAGTCGATTACTGGGATGAAGTGTGCGAGATTATGGAGTGGTCCAAAAAGCATGTGACATCAACCCTGCATTTGTGCTGGGGGGCACAGGCTGCGCTTTATTATCATTACGGAATCCCGAAATATGATCTGGAGCAGAAAATGTTTGGGGTATTCCGACATCATGTAATGAATCGCAAGATCCCGATGGTACGTGGATTTGATGATTACTTTTATGCTCCGCATTCCCGGCATACCGAGGTCCGGGAGGAAGATATTTTAAAGCATGAAGAACTGACGATTCTGGCAAAGTCAAAAGAGGCGGGGGTTTTTCTGGTCATCAATCAGGATGGCAGCCAGATTTTTGTGATGGGACACCCGGAATATGACAGAATGACACTGGACAGTGAATATAAGCGTGATATGGAGAAAGGATTGCCGATTACGCTTCCGTGTAACTATTATCCGGAGGATGATCCGACACAGCGGCCGATGTTACAGTGGAGATCACATGGAAACATTCTTTATGCGAATTGGCTGAATTATTACGTTTATCAGCAGACGCCGTATGAGTTCATCAATACCGATGAAATTATTGGAAAATAGCGGGTTTGAGAGGCTTTGGTAATAATATTAAAAACGAAAAAAATAGGGACAGGTAGAAATTCATCTACTTGTCCCTAAATTATTTTTACAACATCTGTCAGTTCTAAGGTGAAGTAAATTGATAGTTTATTATAAGTTAGCGAATATACTAAAAGAACGCAAAATGCAATGGAAAGATTTATGTGAAGCAGGAATTTCTGGAAACACACCAACCGAAACATACTATGCAGACCCATACACAAACACGCTCTACAATTCTGCCGGAAGAGAAATGGTACACGGTTTCTTACGGATTGTAGCGTTCATGCTGTTTAAAAATATAATAGCGGTAGAGAACGCAAACGGAGAGCTCGTATACTACTCACGGAAATTAAAATCCTCTTGACAATATGGGAAAATTGCCATATTATCCTCATATAGAAACTACATCGGAGTAAATTTATGAGTGAATTTAAAGCAGAATTTTACAAGACAAAGGACGGGAGCAAACCTGCAAGGGAATTTATGCTTTCGCAAGAAACTAAAATGAAAGCAAAATTGTTTGGATTAGTTGATATGTTAGAACAATATGGAAATCAACTACGAGAACCGTATAGCAAATCATTGGGAGATGGTATTTTTGAAATCCGTGCGAAAGTTGGAACGGATGTAACAAGGGTGTTGTATTTTTTCTACTATGAAGGGAGAATAATATTAACTAATGGATTTGTTAAGAAAACTCAAGAAACACCGTCAAGCGAAATCAAAAAAGCAAAACAATGTCGCGAAGAATTTTTAGAAAGGAGTGGTAAATAATGAGCGAATTTCAAGAATTATTACAGGAACAGTTAAAAAATCCTAAATTTAAAAAAGAGTGGGATGACATCCAGCCAGAAATGGATGTCATCCGTGCTATGATTGATGCACGTATTGAGCAGAATTTAACGCAAAAAGAACTTGCTGCACGTACAGGAATAGATCAGGCAGATATAAGCAAACTGGAAAATGGAACTAGAAACCCAAGTTTAAAATTATTAAAGAAACTTGCTTCTGGATTGGGAATGCAGTTAAAAATTGAATTTGTACCAATGCAAACATTACGGAAATAGCCTACATTACTGCTTTATGTAGGCGAAGCGAAAACATAAATAATCCGATTTATATAGCATCTAACGGAAATTAAAATCTGTTAGGTGCTATTTTTATGCTCAAAATTAAGGAGGAAACGAATCATGAAAACAAAAATTNNTTTTAGATAACAGAAAGGAACAGTTATCAGAGTTGTCGAGAAAAGTCCAAAAATCTCTGGATGAAACGAAAAAATCATGTAATGAACTGATTAGTAGTGGATTAATAGAGATTGTTGGAAAGGAATACATGCTGACAGCTAAGGTTTACGAAGCATTAAAGTCAGATGTAGAATATACAAGAGATAAGACAGTCCAGTATATCAAGGCTAAAAATATGATTTTAGAGTATTTACAGACGAATGACCAGATAACATCTGCTAAGATACAGGAGATGTGTGGATTTACTAAACAACAGGCAAGAAGTGTTATTGATAAGATGAGAAGTGAGAAATTGATTAACTTAAAAGGCAAAGGACCGGCAGCCAGATATGTTATATTTGATGGATTGAGTGATAATTGAGTTTTGGTAAACTAAAACTCAATAAAAAACTCAATTTAAACTCGTTATAATAAAATACAGACATATGAACAGACACCAGTTTACAACTTTATAAATGATGGGTAGGTGCTGACGCAGAAGACCAGATAATCAATGAAAGATCTGCATAGCACCATAAGTGTGCGGTAAAGGCGAAGCTGGAGATTTCCTGGATGGACAGGAAAAATTTTTGCAGGTTGCACAGCTGTTGCAAAGTTGTTTGAGATTTGCGTGTGTTTTTGTATCCAGACGCAGGATAAGGGTTGCTGTTTTCAAAGGCCGGAGCATCTGGCCTTCGGTAAGCTCGATCGCGTCTGGTGCAAGGCGTTCATAGATCTGTGGAAGCAGATCAAGGGAATAGGTATCTCCCAGAAAAGACAATTCTGCAAGATACAGGCTGCTTTGCGTTTCTACCACATGTGCAAACTCCTCATATGCCTGTGATAAGAGCATCAGGCTGATGCAATCCACAATGTAAGCTTCCTGAATCTGCTCATGATTCAGATACAATTCCGACAGTTCATCTACACCATTTCCAAGTGTTACAAATCCATAGGCATAGTGAGAAAACGAAACCTCATCCAAATCCTGATCCAGAGAGTAATACGCATAGGATTCTATCAGTGGCAGAAGTGCCATATAGATTGCCTGTATGTGCGGCAGATCGGACGATGAAAAATGAAAACGGTCGCAAAAGTCTTTCCAGTCATCAGAGGATAATCTGGGGGTAAGTTTACATTTCATGGGA
>DLQV01000288.1 GCA_002474415.1 Lachnospiraceae bacterium UBA7598 | reverse complement strand
GCTACCTGCGCCCCGTTTTCTACGACAGAAGCCACCGTATCATTCGGCTGATGGTCCCCGAAAAATACGATGATCGTCTTGTCATCCACTTTGGAAAAATAATCCGTCAGATTTTCGAGTGCCTGATCCGTCTTGTGGATCAGTGTCAGGTATTGGTTTAACGGTTCACTGGCATACTGCGACAGGATATCATTGGTCAGGTTCATATAGGTATCGGTATATCCGCCATGATTTTGCATCGTCACATTGAAAATAAATGCCGGTTTGCCGGAGGCTTTGTTTTTCTCATAGGTTTCTATGATATGCTCCATATCCGACGCATCGCTGATGTAATCGCGCACATATGAGACATCGCTGTAATCTTCCATAAAATTCAGATCGTCAAATCCAAGCAGAGGATATACTTTATCCCGGTTCCATCCACTGGCCTGATACGGGTGCTGTGCATAGGTCGCATATCCTAATGATTTCAGATAACTTGCTAAAGACGGTGTCTTGCTCTTGATGTACTGCTGATAGGGAATACTTCCGTTTGGAAGAAATGCCATCGTATTTCCTGTCAGAAATTCAAATTCCGAATCTGCCGTGTTTCCCCCACACACAGACGTCTGGACATATCCGGTGATCGTATTTTTCTCCCCCTGCTGCATCCGATGCATAAACGGCATATAATCTTCATTGGTCTCTAATGGTCCCAACACTTTTAAATCCGAAAATGCCTCGTCCATGATGACAATGATATTTGGCAGATCCTTCGTATCGGCTTCTGATGTTTTGCTTTCGTATTTTGCAAGTGTCTCTTTTGCTTCACCCGCATTGTATCCCGCCGGACGCTCCACCGCCACATAGGCCAGATCCATGGCAAAGGTCACCGCCATACCGTTTACTTTTGTCATATATGCCGGTGTGAACAGAAATGGATACAGGTAATGTTTTGTCTGAAACGATTCCTGCTGCAGGGCATTGACAAACGTACACAATGCCAGTACCACCAGCACCATACTTCCAAGCCTTATTTTCCAGGAAAAACGCGGACCTTTTTTTAAAAATCGGACCAGCACAAATAACGCAATAAAGACAAGTGTAACGATCACCATACGCCGATCCGGTGTAAAATCATAGTTTCCAGCCACACTGGCTGCTGTTCCAGCCGAAAACAGATCCCACGGAACAAACGGTGTGGAACGGAATTTCATGACATAATGATTGGTAATTCCAAACGCCACAGCAAGTCCCAGCAGTACTCTGGATGCAAAACACATTCTTCCGATCAAAAAATACAACGTCCATCCGATCAGTTCAAATAAAAGGATATTAAACAGCTGTGCCCCCACACGCACTTCTGCAAACGGATCATGCTCATAACATTCCATCAGATAAAAAGCCAGAACCGGAACCACAGCATACAAAAGCAGCCAGATTCCCTTCTGCTGCCATCCTTTCGTTTGTCTTTCTTCTTTGTTTTCTCCACTTTCCGTCTGTTCCTGACGGACGATCTGCTCCATGTTCTCTAACATAAAAATGAGTGTGGCTCCTTCCATTTTATCGTTTCTCATACGATTTTATCTGAATAGGATTTTACCACACTCATTGTTCTTTTAAAACGCATTTCACATTTTTATCATAATTTCATCTTAGTAATTGGATAACACCAGACGCTCCCGATATGTGCGATCCATACTGTCGATCACGCGGCGCGCCTGTCCATATCTGCGTGGATTGATCGTGATCACCCACAGGGTATCTGCCCCATGATAGGTTTCCCTCTTGAAAAAAGGGATCTTTTTACTGTTCTTCGTAAACGGGATGTGCTGTTCAAGCAGTGCCTCTGCCGTATGTGTACTCACTCTGGAATTGGTGGTACGGCACAGCTCTACATCATTATCCTTGTAATTTCCAAGCTTCATCATCATACTTTTTTGCATCTTCCTCCACATGTAACTTCTATCTCAATAATTATCATATATGATAACATGTGTCAATGAACCGAAAGTCCTATTTTCTGAAATTATAAAAAGTCTTGCAAATTCTTTTTTCATATGTTAATATAATATTTGTTCGCGCCGGCATGTCGGAATTGGCAGACGAGGCAGACTCAAAATCTGTTGATGGCAACATCGTGTGGGTTCAAGTCCCACTGCCGGCATAGAAAAAGACCTCAGGTTTCCAAATCGGAAATCTGAGGTCTTTCTTTTTTTGCAGTACATATTTTTTAATTGAAAAGAGGACGCATCCTGTTTTTGTCCAGGATACGTCCTCCATTCGTTTAGCTGTAAATGATAAATCTCTTATTTTGTGATCTTGATATCATCGAAACAGTCAAACGTTGCAAAGTAATCTTCCGGCGTCTCTGCACGGCGGATCAGCTTCACGCTGCCATCTTCTTTGAGCAGTAATTCTGCAGAACGAAGACGTCCATTGTAATTGTATCCCATGGAAAATCCATGAGCACCGGTATCGTGGATCACGAGATAATCTCCCATATCAATCTTTGGCAGCTTGCGGTCAACGGCAAACTTATCGCAGTTCTCGCAAAGACTTCCAGTCACATCATAAACATGGTCACATGGTGCATTTTCTTTTCCGAGAACTGTAATATGGTGATATGCTCCGTAAATAGCCGGGCGCATCAGGTTTGCTGCACATGCATCCACACCGATGTATTCTTTGTAGATATGTTTCTCGTGGATGGCCTTGGTTACAAGACATCCATAAGGTCCAAGCATAAAACGTCCCATCTCGGTGTAAATGGATACATCTCCAAGTCCTGCCGGAACTAAAATCTCGTCAAACTTTTTGTGTACTCCCTCTCCAATGACTGTGATATCATTTGGCTCTTTATCCGGTGTATAAGGAATACCCACACCACCGGAAAGGTTTACGAACTTGATATCGCATCCGGTCTTTTCCTTCAGCTCTACGATCAGCTCAAACAGTTCTCCTGCAAGTTTTGGATAATATTCGTTTGTGACGGTATTGCTTGCGAGAAATGCATGGACACCAAAATGCTTTGCTCCCTTGCTCTTTAAAATCTTAAATGCTTCAATGAGCTGGTCCTTTGTCATGCCGTATTTGGAATCTCCAGGGTTGTCCATGATTCCGTTGCTCAGTTCAAATACTCCGCCCGGATTGTATCGGCAGCTGATCGTCTCCGGAATATGACCGATGGTCTCTTCTAAGAAATCAATATGGGTAAAATCATCCAGATTGATGATTGCACCGATCTCATCGGCATAGACAAACTCCTCTGCCGGTGTATCATTGGAAGAAAACATGATTTCTTCCCCGGAAAATCCCAATTCTTTGCTGAGCATGAGTTCCGTCAGTGAAGAACAGTCTGTCCCACATCCATACTCCTGCAAGATCTTG
>DLQV01000095.1:1784-3350 GCA_002474415.1 Lachnospiraceae bacterium UBA7598 | reverse complement strand
TCTCGGAGGTCACACAGAGGTTCTTAGGACCGTGACGGCTCCCCAGCTGATTGTTCAGGCGGTGGGAGAAGTTGATGCGGAATTTCTTGTGACAGATACAGGGGCACAGCCGGATATGGATGTGATTGTGACCAAATGGGTCGGGCTGGAAGGAACGGCGATTCTTGCAACAGAACACCGGGAAGAGTTATCGACCAGATACGCACAGCCGTTTCTTGACAAAGCGGCAAAATATATAGATTATCTCTCTATCCGTTCGGAGGCCGCAGTCGCCGCAAAGTCTGGCGTTGCTGCAATGCATGACCTCTCAGAGGGAGGCGTTTTCGGAGCTCTCTGGGAGTTGGGGCAGTGTTCCGGCGTCGGACTGGAAATTGATCTGAAGAAAATACCGATTCGTCAGGAAACCATAGAAATCTGTGAGTTTTTTGATTTAAATCCTTATAAGCTTCTGTCGGGAGGAAGTCTTCTTCTGGCAGCGGCAGATGGCAATGCGCTGGTGCATGCGATCCGTCAGGCCGGTGGCGAAGCCGTTATTATCGGAAGGACAACCGACAGCAATGATCGTGTACTTATCAATGGGGAAGAACACAGATTCTTAGAAACAACACAGACAGACGAATTATGGAGCATGTAAAAGGCGATATATCGGAGATATACCGCAGGCGTCAGCCCATTTGCCGAAGGCAAATTTTGCATGGGCTGATGTTCAACAATATGTAATTAGGAGAACAATAAAATATGAGAGAGAAGATTTTAACTTTTATAGAAAAAAACAGCCGCATCGATACACAGGAGCTGGCCGTAATTCTCGGTGTAGATGAGACCGCAGTCATGAATGAGCTGGAAGCTATGGAGCAGGAGGGAATTATCTGCGGATATCACACGCTGATTAACTGGGACAAAGCCGGTGTGGAAAAAGTAACTGCACTGATTGAAGTGTGTGTGACACCGCAGCGCGGCATGGGATTTGATAAGGTTGCAGAGCGCATTTACAATTATCCGGAAGTAAATTCCGTATATCTTATCTCCGGCGGATTTGACCTGATGGTTACATTGGAGGGAAAGACACTTCGTGAGATTTCTCAGTTTGTATCCGATAAGCTTTCTGCCTTAGATCAGGTACTCAGCACAAAGACAAACTTTATTTTAAAGAAATATAAAGACCACGGAACCGTTATGGCTCCGAAAGCAAAAGATGAAAGGATTATGATGGCATAATGAGAAATCCATTATCAAAAACAATTACAACTATTGAGCCATCGGGTATCCGGAAATTTTTTGACATTGTCAGTGAGATGGATGATGCAATCTCTCTCGGCGTCGGAGAACCGGATTTTGATACACCGTGGCATATTCGTGATGAGGGAATTTATTCCCTTGAAAAAGGAAGAACTTTTTATACTTCAAATGCAGGTTTAAAGGAATTAAAAATTGAGATTTCCAAATATCTTGACCGGAGATTCGGGCTTTCCTATGACTATAACAAGGAGATGCTTGTGACAGTCGGAGGCAGTGAGGCAATTGATATTGCTATGCGTGCCATGTTAGATCCGCAAGATGAGGTAC
>DLQV01000095.1:1590-1757 GCA_002474415.1 Lachnospiraceae bacterium UBA7598 | reverse complement strand
GATGAGGTACTTATTCCGCAGCCAAGTTATGTATCCTATGTGCCTTGTTGTGTGCTGGCAAATGGAACACCGGTTCCGATCGAACTGAAAGCAGAGAACGAATTCCGCCTGACGGCAGAAGAACTTGAGGCTGCAATCACGCCGAAGACAAAGCTTCTTGTCATGCC
>DLQV01000095.1:0-1537 GCA_002474415.1 Lachnospiraceae bacterium UBA7598 | reverse complement strand
TCCCGAATAACCCGACCGGTGCGGTTATGGAAAAGAAGGATCTAGAAGCAGTTGCAGAAGTGGTAAAGAAACATGATCTGTTTGTCCTCAGTGACGAGATCTATGCGGAACTGACCTATCTGGACAATCATGTATCCATTGCCTCCATTCCGGGAATGAGGGAGCGCACGATTGTGATCAACGGATTTTCCAAATCGCACGCAATGACCGGATGGAGACTCGGTTATGCATGTGGACCGGAAGTAATCATCAAACAGATGTTAAAGATCCATCAGTTTGCGATCATGTGTGCGCCGACCACCAGCCAGTATGCCGCGGTAGAGGCACTGCGCAACGGGGATGAAGATGTTGCCATGATGCGGGAAGAGTACAACGGCAGACGCCGTTATGTACTGGAGCGGTTCAAAGAGATGGGACTTTCCTGTTTTGAACCATTTGGAGCATTTTATGCGTTCCCTTGTATTAAGGATCTGGGTATGACCAGTGATGAGTTTGCAACAAAACTTCTGCAGACGAAGAAAGTTGCGGTTGTTCCGGGTACGGCATTCGGTGCCTGCGGAGAGGGATTTCTTCGTATATCCTATGCATATTCCTTGGATGATCTGCGGATTGCCCTGGATCGCGTGGCTGAGTTTGTAACAGAGATTCGGGAGATTAAGAGTTAAAAAATGGCAGAGTTAAATATTGTATTACATGAGCCGGAAATTCCGGCAAATACGGGAAACATCGGCAGGACCTGTGTTGCAACCGGTACAAAGCTGCATCTGATCGAGCCGCTTGGTTTTTCTTTGTCGGAAAAACATTTAAAGCGTGCCGGCATGGACTACTGGAAAGATCTTGATGTCACTGTATATGAAAACTGGGAGGATTTCTGTAAAAGAAATCCGGGTGCAAAAATTTATTATGCGACGACAAAAGGACGCCATGTGTATTCGGATGTCCATTATGAGCCGGACTGTTTCATTATGTTCGGAAAAGAGAGTGCAGGAATTCCGGAAGAGATCTTAAAGGCAAATCCGGATACCTGTGTGCGTATTCCGATGATCGGGGAAACCCGTTCTTTGAACTTATCGAATTCTGTTGCCATTGTGCTTTATGAGGCACTGCGCCAGAACAATTTTGACCATATGAAGCTGGAAGGACAGCTTCACAGACTGAGCTGGGACGATTAAAATGGAAATTATCAAAGCAAAAAATGTTGTACACGAATTTTTCCGCAGAGATGAGGAAGGCAATGTTGAGTCTATTACGACGGCACTCGATCATGTAAATCTGGATGTAAAAGCAGGACAGTTCATTGCCATTCTCGGACATAATGGATCGGGCAAGTCGACACTTGCCAAACATATCAATGCACTGCTGACACCGACAGAAGGCGTGATCTGGGTGGATGGAATGGATGTACTTGATGAGGACAATACCATTCCGATCCGGAAAACTGCCGGGATGGTATTTCAGAATCCGGACAATCAGATCATTGCCAGTGTGGTAGAAGAAGATGTGGGATTTGGTCCCGAAAATATCGGGGTGCCGACAC
>DLQV01000087.1 GCA_002474415.1 Lachnospiraceae bacterium UBA7598 | reverse complement strand
AATTTGTGGGAAAAGCGGGACTCTGTCCCGCTTTTCCCACAAATTTACCGGTCCCACTTATCGCAAAGCGAATTGATCTGATCCGCAAACTTTCCAAGATCTTTATTCGCCATGCCCTGACATTTTTTAATAACAGCAATGAGACGTTCTCCTGCAATCATCAGGCGGTCAAACGCACCGGATTTTGCACGGAAAACACCCTGTGTCTTTTTCTCCACAAGCTGTCTGCTTCCCTCTGCGATCTGTTCTCCGGTAAGCAGATCATACGCGTCCCCGCTGTATGGAGCTATAGCATCAAATCCCACATCGTTTTTGACATGCCCTGCGAACTCTACCGCGGTGGCTTCCTCGCCATGTACAATAAACACTTTCTTCGGTGGCTTCTTGAAGTTTGCAATCCATGCGGTCAGATGATCTCTGTCCGCATGCCCGCTGATCCCCGGAAGGTTTACGATGCTCGCTTTGACCTCAATTTCCTCTCCGAAAAGCTTTACTTTTTTTACTCCGTTTAACAGAGAGTACCCTAACGTTCCCGGCACCTGATAGCCGACAAACAGAATCGTGGAATCCGAGCGCCACAGGTTGTGTTTCAAATGATGCCGGATACGTCCGGCTTCGCACATACCGGAAGCGGAAATGATTACTTTGGATTTCTGGTTGAAATTGATCATTTTAGATTCTTCACTGGTGACTGCCACTTTCAGTCCCGGAAACTGGATCGGATTAATGCCCGACTGTACCAGTTGTCTTGCTTCCTCATCAAAGCACTCCTCCACACTCTTATGGAAAATATTTGTTGCCTCCACGGCAAGCGGACTATCAATATATACCTCAAATCCCGGATACTCCGGCAGCAGCCCTTCGGTCTTGATCCGGCGCATATAGTAGAGCATTTCCTGCGTTCTGCCGACAGAAAATGCCGGAATAACCAGATTTCCGCCTTTCGTAAACGTGGAATTCATCACCTTTGCCAATTCTACGGCATAATCCGGCGGCGTATCGTGATTGCGGTTTCCGTAGGTAGATTCCATGATCACATAGTCGGCCTCCTCAAGATATTCCGGATCCCGGATCAGCGGACGGTTACAGTTTCCGATATCCCCGGAAAAGACAAGTTTTCTCGTCTCCCCATCTTCGGTAACCCATATCTCAATGGAGGAGGAACCGAGCAGATGCCCCGCATCGACAAACCTTACGGTCAGCCCCTCACAGATCTGTACCGTTTCATGGTATGTACACGGAACGAAATGCTCTAAAACTCCCTGTGCATCTTCCATGTTATACATCGGTGTCACCTCCGGCTTTCCTGCACGCCGTGCTTTCCGGTTTCTCCATTCGGCCTCAAATTCCTGAATGTGTGCCGAATCCTTCAGCATGATATTACACAGTTCACAGGTTGCTGTTGTCGCAAAAATCTTTCCCCGGAACCCATGATTGTACAAAAGTGGAAGAAGTCCGGAATGATCAATGTGCGCATGTGTCACAAATACATAATCAATCGTTGCCGGATTGACCGGTATCTCCTGATTCACATACAGATCCGGACCCTGCTCCATACCACAATCCACCAGAAAATGAGTCTCCCCAAAAGATACATAATGGCAGCTTCCTGTTACCTCACGATCTGCCCCTAAAAATTCGATCTTCATAAAAACCACGCCCTTTCATCCTGCTGTCCTTGTTATTTTGCATATAAATTTTACTATTTCAGAGCAAATTTTATGTATTTAGTATAACACACTTACACGTTATTTTGAATTGATTTTTTCAACCGCACCATGATTTTCTTCTCCAGTCTCGAAATATAGGACTGTGAAATGCCAAGCAGATCTGCCACTTCCTTCTGGGTCATTTCCTTGCCGTCTTTTCTTCCGATTCCATAACGCAGACAGATGATTTCTTTTTCCCGTGGAGCCAGCGTATTAACCGCTGTGCGAAGAAGCATGATCTCCGCCTCATTCTCCATATCCCGGTAAATGATATCTTCGTCCGTCCCCAGAATATCCGAAAGAAGAAGTTCGTTTCCGTCCCAGTCCACATTTAACGGCTCATCAATCGATACTTCCAGCTTCACTTTATTATTTCTGCGCAGATACATGAGAATCTCATTTTCGATACACCGGGACGCATAAGTGGCCAGTTTGATCTTCTTTTCCGGATTAAATGTATTGATTCCCTTGATTAACCCAATCGTTCCGATGGAAATCAGGTCTTCCACACAGATTCCGGTATTTTCAAATTTTCGTGCCAGATATACCACCAGACGCAGATTGTGTTCGATCAGCAGTTTTCTGGCGTCTTCGCGTGTCATGGTTCCACTGCTCTCATGCAGACCACTCAAAGCTACGAGACACCGGTTCTCCTGTTCCCGCTCAAGAGGCGGCGGCAGTACATCCGATCCTCCTATGTAAAAAACCTCATCATCCGCAAAAAACATGCGGATTCTCTTCCATACCAGTTCAAACAGTGAAAACATTATGTTTCTCCTTTCTCATTTTTTTCGTCGTTTGGGATCGATCTTTTGCACAGCAACAGTGATCCGCCACCGATGCATGCAGAATCAGCTGATACGATTTACCGCACAGCAATCCATTTTCCGCGCAGCCAACCCATACCTGTTTCCGGTCACAAAATTTTGCCGGCTCCGTCTCCACTTTCATCCCATCCACGCAGTACACCTGCAATTTTCCTCCTGGATTTCCGAGCGCACGGTATGGGATCTCCTTTTGTACCGTTTTTTCATCGACAAGCTTCTGCAGCAAAGCTGCATCTGCAATATGTACCGGTTCCCCGCTTAAGGGCATCGTTAAAAGATTGCCGGAATCCAGCAGTCCGATGCACGGAACCGACACCGTTTTGTTATACAGGATTACAGACATCTGTCTCTTTTGCCGCTGCACCGATACCACCAGATTTTTTACAAGTACATAAGCGATTCCGGCAGTTGCCAGTGCTGTATACAGATACAGATTTTTCAGTCCCGTCAGATTGTAAACCGCAGTTGCCACTCCGTTTAACAATACAATGGACAGCCAGCTGCTTAAAATTCTCACCATCATCTGTTTTTTATTTTCCCTGCCAAAAGCAAGAAAAACCATAAGCGGCACAATGCCGATGGCAGCACACAGGATGGAAATTGCATAAGGCAGAACAATCAGTACAAAAGCTTCGAGTCCCGTGCCGGAAACCGCGGCAGCTAACATGCGCAGATTCCGGTGACAGACTGCACTTTTACAAAATACACAGGTAAGGGATAATACAAGAAAATTCATCAGAAAGTTTTGTTTCAGAAAGATATCAATATAGAATACATATATAAAAAATCACCTCCTGTTTCTGCTACTATTATAAGAAAAATATTCCTCATAATTTAGCAAAAACAAGAGGTTGTTATTTGGAAATTATCGACATATTGCGCGATTTTATCTTCTAGGGTTCTTCAGGAAATCCGGAATATTAATTTCTACCGGCTTTACATTACTCTCTACCGGCTTCGGACGCTGGATTCCGGAATAGTTCGAAGCGGAAGGAGTCGGTGCCTGTGCCTGCGGCTGATTGACCGGTCTGCTTCCCACACCGGTACCTGCATTGGCATAATTGCTGTTATTTGCTCCCGGAAAACTATTGTTTCCAGTAGCGGCTGCACGGCTGACAATTCCAACCGAACCTGCAGGACGAACATTGTTTGTATTTGGATATACCATACGGCCACCAATTCCACCAGCCTGCGGCTGTGGTTTCAGGGATGGATTCTCCAATCCGGTAGCAATTACGGTGATGGTTGCTTCGTCTGTCATGGTCTCATCATACTTTGCACCAAAGATGATATTTGCATCTTCTCCTGCCAGATCCTGTACATAGCTTGCTGCATCATTTGCATCCATCAGGGAAATATCACCGGAAATATTGATAATTACATGACTTGCACCATTGATGGTTGTCTCAAGAAGCGGAGATGCAACGGCAAGTTTCACTGCCTCGATGGCTTTCTCATCTCCCTTGGCATTACCGATACCGATATGTGCCATACCCTTGTCCTTCATAACGGTCTGCACATCGGCAAAATCCAAGTTAATCAGTGCCGGCAGGTTGATCAGATCTGTGATTCCCTGTACTGCCTGCTGTAATACTTCATCTGCCTTCTTTAATGCATCCGGCATGGAAGTACGTCTGTCAACGATCTCTAAAAGCTTATCATTTGGAATAACGATCAGTGTATCTACACTCTCTTTGAGTTTTTCAATACCGGATACAGCATTGATCATACGTTTCTTTGCTTCAAACTTAAATGGCTTTGTCACAACGCCGACTGTCAGGATTCCCTGCTCTTTGGCAATCTTTGCAACAACCGGAGCTGCTCCTGTACCGGTACCGCCGCGAATACCACAGGTAACGAATACCATGTCTGCTCCTTTGACTGCAGCGGATAACTCTTCTGCGCTTTCCTCTGCTGCTTTCTCACCGATCTCCGGCTGTGCGCCTGCACCAAGTCCTTTGGTCAGCTTTTCTCCAATCTGTATCAATGTAGGAGCCTTGCAAAGCTGTAATGCCTGCTTATCTGTATTTACTCCGATAAATTCGACTCCACCTATATTCTCATCAATCATGCGGTTCACAGCGTTATTACCAGCACCACCTACACCAATCACGATAATTTTGGCGCTCGTATCTGTCTCTGTTGTCCGAATCTCCAGCATGGTTCTTCCTCCTCTTTCCTATAGCCCTGCGGCACCGTGAAACATTAAAATGTTTCATACGTACTCATATAGACTATAATATAATTTTTCATACAAATAATCAACCGAAAATTATGATTTTTTATTATCTTTTTTTGAATTTTCTGTTTTGTCAAACACAATATTTGTCGTTTCTTCTGTCCAGTTTTCTAAATGTAGTGTTCCTTCCATTCCCTGCAGCTGTGGTTTGATTTTTGCCAGCCGCTCCACTTTCTGGGTCAGAAGTTCCAGAGAGCCCATGGAAACTTTAATCGTTCCGTACGTCAGAACCGGCTCATTTTCCACACCATAGGTAATGGAATCCGGGATCAGATCATTCCGTTTTAAAGCCTGCGTCAGCGTCAGAAGCTGCTTTAAACGCTTTGAACCGATCGGCAGCTTTTCATACTGCACTACTTTTTTACAGTCAATCCCAAGGATCTGCGGGGTATCCTCAATCACACGGTCAGACAATTCTGTCACAATCCCGTCTTTGTCGAAATAGACATTCTTGTTGATCGAGGAGAGATACAGATATCCCATGATTCCTTTCTCATACACTTTGATATGCAGAGTCTGCGGATCTTTCAGGCTGATCTCCATCGTGTCCACAAACGGAACTTCACTGGTATTGACAAATTTATATTTCAGGAATACATACAGGGAATTCCAGGAATAATCATCGTTTAATACTGCTTTTTCAATCACTTTGGCATCGTAGAGTTTGTTTCCCTCCACCTCCACATTTTTTACTTTGAAAACGGTAAAAATGATCAGAACTGCCAGCGCAAGTACTATCAGGATTCCCAGTATCACCTGCAGGATGTTTTTTCTTTTTTTCTTTTTTCTTCGTTCTTCTTTAATCATGACAAACCTACTCGATCGTATCCAGACGGATGCCCTTCGACACGCTCAGCGCAAGCCCCATCTCTGCCATAAGGAATACAAGCGAGGTACCTCCGTAACTGATAAACGGCAGAATGACACCGGTATTCGGAATCGTATTGGTAACAACCGCAATATTTAAAACTACCTGGATCGCAATATGTGACATAATGCCCGTTACCAGAAGCGCCCCGTACAGATCCTTTGCATTATTGGCAATGACCATCATCCGCCAGAGCATCAGGACAAACAGAAGAATGACACAGACAGCTCCGAAAAGACCGAGTTCCTCACAGATAATGGAAAAAATCATATCATTCTGTGCCTCCGGCACATTGCCCAGCTTCTGCAGACTCTGCCCGAGTCCTTTTCCAAACAGCTTGCCGGACCCGATCGCATAGAGCGCCTGCATGGTCTGATATCCCTTATCTCCCGCTGTCTCCGGATGTCTCCATGCCTCTACACGGTCACTCCGGTAGGATGCGAAATTGATAAACACTAAAATAAACAGCACGCCAAGCACGGCAACCACAAAAAACTCTTTATACTTCGGACTTGCCACAAACAGCATACAGACGGCAATTCCAAGAATGATAATCGCCGTACTCAGGTTGTTTACCGCGACAAACAAAACAAGCGGCACCAGACGGATTCCGACTTTTGCCAGGCTTGAAAACTTATCCAGCTGCTTGGGGATACGCTCGATCAGCATCGCCAGATAAATAATAATGGCAATCTTTGCAAGCTC
>DLQV01000042.1 GCA_002474415.1 Lachnospiraceae bacterium UBA7598 | reverse complement strand
TGAGCGCCGCAATCACTATGCACTGTATGCAGTTAACGCCCCGATAGACGGATTTGATACCGACCGCGATTCTTTCCTCGGAGCATACGGAGAAAACTCTGCTCCTGAAGTTGTCGTATCTGATCAGTCCAAAAATTCCATTGCCAGCGGCTGGGCTCCGGTAGGTTCCCACCACCTGAAAGTTTCTCTTGCTCCAGGCGAGTCTAAAACTTTCGTATTTATTCTGGCATACATAGAGAATCCTGTTGAAGAAAAATGGATCGGACGTGCAGAAGATGGAAAGATTAACCGCACACGTGCAGAAGCACTGATGAAAGAATTTGATACCAAAGAAAAATCAGAGGCTGCTCTGGCTGAACTGAAAAAGTACTGGGATGAACTGCTTTCTCACTTTACCGTATCCTCTTCCGAGGAAAAGCTGGATCGTATGGTAAACATCTGGCATCAGTATCAGTGTATGGTCACATTTAATATGAGCCGTTCTGCTTCCTATTTCGAATCCGGTATCGGACGAGGCATGGGATTCCGTGATTCCTGTCAGGATCTGCTTGGTTTCGTACATCTGATTCCGGACCGTGCAAGAGAACGTATTCTGGATATCGCAGCAACACAGTTTGAAGACGGAAGTGCTTACCATCAGTATCAGCCTCTGACCAAAAAAGGCAATTCTGATATCGGAAGCGGTTTCAACGATGATCCGCTCTGGCTGATTGCAGGTACCGCTGCATACATCAAAGAAACCGGAGATTACACCATCCTGGATGAGAAAACACCATACGACAGTGATCCATCCAAGGCAACTGATTTTATGGAGCATTTACGTCGTTCCTTCCATTACACCATCGATCATCTCGGACCGCATAAGCTTCCACTGATCGGCCGTGCAGACTGGAATGACTGTCTGAACTTAAACTGCTTCTCCACAGAACCAGGAGAATCCTTCCAGACATTCGGTCCATCCGAAGGACCAAATGCAGAATCTGTTTTTATTGCCGGTATGTTTGTACGCTACGGTAAAGATTATGTAGAAATCTGCCGTCACAGAGGGCTCGAAGACGAAGCGAAACTTGCAGAAGATGCTATCGCAGAAATGGAAAAAACAGTTCTCGATGCTGGCTGGGATGGAGAATGGTTCCTGCGTGCATACGATCATTACAAAAACAAAGTTGGTTCTAAAGAATGTGAAGACGGTAAGATTTTTATCGAGCCACAAGGTTTCTGCGTTATGGCAGAAATCGGCCTGAAAGAAGGAAACTGCCTGAAAGCTATGGAATCCGTAGAAAAATATCTGGATACCAAATACGGTATTGTACTTCTTCAGCCACCTTATCACAGATATCATGTAGAACTTGGTGAAATTTCCTCTTATCCACCAGGATATAAGGAAAATGCCGGAATCTTCTGTCACAACAATCCATGGATTTCTATTGCAGAAACCGTTATCGGCCGTGGAAACCGCGCATGGCAGGTATATACAAGAACCTGTCCTGCATATATCGAAGATATCAGCGAAATTCATCGCACCGAACCTTATGTATATTCGCAGATGATTGCCGGAAAAGATGCTCCAAACTTTGGAGAAGCCAAGAACAGCTGGCTGACCGGTACTGCAGCATGGACATTCCTGGATGTTTCCCAGTATATTCTCGGAATTCGTCCGGATTACGACGGATTGACCGTCGATCCATGTATTCCATCCACTCTGGATGGCTTTGAAGCAAAACGTGACTTCCGTGGTGTGACTTATCACATCAGCGTCCGTAACCCGAAACACGTAGAGAAGGGTGTTGCTTCCATGACCGTCGATGGCGTTGCCGTAGACGGAAATACAATTCCATTACCAACCGGCAAGACAGAAGTCAATGTCGAAGTTGTTATGGGCTAATACTTAATCACAGTAATTCTTGTTTCCGGCTTTGCGCCGGAAGCAGTTTTACCATTTTTCATTATTTTCCTACCCCCAAAAAGAGGGTGCGCATCGTGCGCACCCTCTTTTATTCATGATAATTTTATTTGTGGTGAATTGCTTTTTTCACCCATGTAAATAAGTTTCTTACAAATACTCCTCCAAAAAAGATCTGCCAGCATAATGCCATCGGGAAGTTTAATGCAAATTTTTGCAGCCATACTGCAATTACCTGATTCCCCGGATGTGCAAACAATACTGTGGCAATAAAACTCATTACCGGACACATCAGACATACGATCATGGAACAGATTGCAAGCGTCACAAAGACTGGTTTATCTTCTCTCGGATTTACCAGACGAAATGCCAGCATCGTTGCCAGTTTCTCCACTATAAAATATTCCAGGATACATGCAATCGGCCACATAATCGGCATTTCATGGAACGCCAGCAGAAAAACTTCATTTGTCATTCCACCTTTTTCAATTGCAATGTTATAGCATACCATGGCATATACCATGACAAACGCCATAACAAGCGTAAATAAAATGTTTTCGAGTCTACTCTTCTTTGGCATAATTTTGCCCTCCTTTAATGAAATAATTTTGAGCATAGAAAAACACACGCGTGTTGTTCGTTAATCAGTGGTTCCTGTTCACAGGATAACCTGTGAACAGGAACTTCGCATCCCCATATAAAGTTTTGCTTCGCAAAAGGGGGCTGCTCACACCCACATCATGTTCATACGCACCTGAACAGCATAGTGTTCAGGTGCTGA
>DLQV01000237.1:913-4359 GCA_002474415.1 Lachnospiraceae bacterium UBA7598 | reverse complement strand
TATCTGATCGTAACCAGTGAGAATGTCACAAAGGAATATTTAGAGTATCTGGATGGTCAGAACATTTCCTGGATTGCCTGTGGAAAAGACCACGTGAATCTTGTGCGGGCTGTGGAAATCCTTGCAGAACAGTTTCATGTGCAGAGAATGGGAGTTGTTGGCGGACCAAAGATCAATACAGCGTTTCTGGAAGCCGGACTTCTGGATGAAATCAGTCTGTTAATCGGTGTCGGAATCGATGGCAGGGGCGGTATGCCTGCTGTATTTGACGGGCTTGCAATGGATCATGATGTTACGTCGTTGAAGCTGCTTGATGTGAAGAAATTTGACAGTGGTGCGGTCTGGCTCCGGTATCATTGTTAAGGACTTCAAAATAAAAATTTTATTCGGTTGTGACTGACTCGGTTGCAACCGAACAAAAATTGACATCCGCATACTTATAATCAGATATAGTTTTAAACTATGGATAACCCATTAAATAAGATATTATACAAACAAATCACAAAATGGTAGGATAACCTCAGACAAAAAACCACAGGAGGTTATCAAATACATGAGTACATTAAAGACACCATTTCGTTATGATTTTGTAGGAAGTTTTTTAAGACCGGAAAAATTAAAAGCCGCAAAGAAAGCGTTTGAGGAAGGAACCATCACACAGGAAGAACTCGACCGCGTCACCGATGAGTGTGTGACAGAGATCGTTGCAAAGCAGAAAGCAGCAGGCTTCCATGCGATCACCGATGGAGAGTTCCGCAGAAAATTCTGGCATCTGGATTTTATGTGGGGATTTGAAGGCGTTGCCCACGAGAAAGATGGCGGCGGCGTACAGTTTAACGGGGAGTTGGCAGATCTTGAAGCAACTTATCTCGTAGGAAAGGTAAAAGCAAAAGCACATCCGTTTGTGGAATACTTTAAGTTTTTAAAACAGTTTGAAGATGAGCAGACCGTTGCAAAATATACAATTCCGGCACCGGCACAGATGTATCAGCAGATGATCGTTCCGCAGAACATCGGGCAGACGAGAAAATTTTATGCAACCGATGACGAACTGATCGAGGATATCGGAAAGGCATATCAGGATGTAATCAAGCAGTTTTATGCAGCCGGATGTCGCAATCTGCAGCTGGATGACTGCACCTGGGGTGCAATTGTCGGAGACGCCGCAAAGCAGAGATACCAGTCACTTGGTGTTGATATTGAAGAGGTAAAAGCTCGGCTCTTAAAGGTGAATAACCTTGCACTCGAAAACAGACCGGAGGATATGGTGATCACTTCCCATATCTGTCGTGGAAACTATCACTCTACATTTTTTACCAGCGGCCCATACGACTCCGTGGCAGATTACGTGTTTGCGCAGGAGCATGTGGATGCACTGCTTTTGGAGTATGACGATGAAAGATCCGGTGGTTTTGCACCGCTTGCAAAGGTGTCTCCGGACAAGAAAGTTGTACTTGGTCTGATCACAACCAAGAAGCCGGAACTGGAAGATAAGGATAAGGTGATCGCACGAATTCACGAAGCAGCAAAATATATTCCTCTGGATCGTCTGTGCCTGAGTCCGCAGTGCGGATTTGCATCCTGTGAGATCGGAAACAAGCTGACAGAGAAGCAGCAGTGGGCGAAACTTGCACTTGTGAAGGAAATTGCGGAAGAAGTGTGGAAATAAAACCGAAAAAAATAGGTGAGAAAATTTTTTACCGGTTACTGTTTACAGGGAAACCTGTGGATGGTAACCGGTTTTCTGTTAATGACAGGAAACAAAATCAAAGAAGGCAAAAAAATAAGAAATTGTTGTAAAATAAAAACCTGAAGCTAGCACTTCAGGTTTTTATTGACCCACTTGGAATCATAATCACTTTTCTTAGCTAAATATATATTACAATCATATAAAAGAAAAATCAAGTAAAAAATATTGTCCCCCATATACAACCAGTTAAAAATTTCTCCCTTTTCAGAATTGTGTGTTTCTTAACCTGACAGTATAAATATACATTTCACAAATCCTCCATGTAATATAAAAATCAAATACCATACACAAAGGCTTTCCAGAACTTCTGGAGAGCCTTTGTTCACGTCCTGAAAAACTACACTTTAGTAATTGGAAAGGTGGTGATGTCTGACAGTGGTGGTCTGCCATAAGCAGTGTGGATTTCAGGTCTGCATGGGCGAAAATCAAATGGCCTGTAAAGGAAAATTTTGTATACAGCAGGTTTGCAATTTCAGGTTTATGGCGGTAGAATAAATAGGTAATTGCGAAACAAGTTTGCAATCCTGATTGAAGATGCGGCAAGAATCCTGTAAAGCAGAATTCTTAAAATGAAAAGCAGATGATTTCAAAATCAGGCATTATAAAAAGGCTTCCCAGATAAACTGCGAAGAAAAGAGATTTTCCTGGAAAAAATCAATTAAAACCGGAAGCAAAGCTTTTGAATCTGCAAGAGATTTATCTTCATCTGGAGAATCGGATTTCTTTTCTATAACGATGTCTGGATGTGCATTTAAGAAATCCCTGTTGTAGAAAATGTTGTATTTACAAGGCTTTTGACGTTTCGCAAATACCTAAATCACGGTGATTGCGAAAGGAGTTTATATGGATAAAGAAGATGTGTTGAGAGAAAGAATAAATAGTCTTATTGATAATGGGTTACTATCCGTGGAAGTGTTGCAAGAGGCAACGGGGATAGAGAAAGATAGTTTAGAGAAATTTTTATTTGAAAATGGTGTTAAGTTAAGTAGTGATGATATGAAAGATAGTCAAAGAAGATTGCGATTATTTGGAATATCAGACTGTTTAATAGAGGGTATGAAAGTTCCAGAAGATGAAAGAGTGAAAGGAATTATTGATGTATTGGTACAAGTTTATGGAATGAACTTAAAAATGATTTCAAGCTATGCTGATATTGAGGAACAGGAAATATCGGATTTTTTGAGTGGTTCTAATCAGATGTCATACGAAAAAAAATATCGGCTTGCCGTTAAAACTTTTTCACTTATGCAAGCAATGAGAAATATGTAATAAAAGGGCGTGTGAAAAAACTTTCGTTTTTTCATACGCCCTTTCTTTTTATTATATGCATATGAGACTATATAACGAGCAGAAAAAACTTTTAGTTAGGCAGGATTAAAAATGAATAAAAAGCATGAAAATATGTATAATATACAGTTTTTAATCGGAACTATACGTTAAGAACACTTTTCTGAAAAGGGAGAAAAATTTTAACCTCTGCCCTATACACGTACCATAAATCCTGTTATTGACAAAATGAAAAAATGTACGTACAATAGTTTTTATAAGTAATTACTTCATGTAATTATATAAAGTAAACAATTGAAAAGAGGTATATAAAATGACAGGAGACAAAGTCAGGGAAGTCATGGACGCATGCTACCTCGCAAAGCGCGTCAGAGATATGCTTCCAAAGTTACCCAACGGAGTAACGCCC
>DLQV01000237.1:567-903 GCA_002474415.1 Lachnospiraceae bacterium UBA7598 | reverse complement strand
TATACACTATCTTGATACGATACGAAGGCTGGAAAGCAGCAAAGACGGTGTGAGAGTCAGTGACATCAGTGAGGAACTAGGCCTTCCGAGGCCAGGCGTGACAAAAACCCTCAAAGATATGGAAAAACTCGGATTTATCGAAAAAAAAACCACGCAGGAAGATGGCAGAGTCGTGTTTATCAGCATTACTGCGACGGGCAAAGATCTGGTGGACAAATATGTAGATCAGTGTTTTAGTGAACTGAGTGTGGAATTTGCGGATATTTCCGATGAGGATGCGGATCACATGATTGAAACAATCGAAAAATTATATGAGGTTATGAGCAGGAGACGTTA
>DLQV01000237.1:0-536 GCA_002474415.1 Lachnospiraceae bacterium UBA7598 | reverse complement strand
CAGGAGACGTTACGATGAATAAAGAAAAATCAGATTTTACACAGGGCAGTATTTTAAAGAAACTGATTCCGTTTATGATACCAATTCTCGGTGCACTTGTATTGCAGGCGGCATATGGAGCCGTGGATCTGCTTGTGGTAGGAAGATTTGGCTCAACGGCAGGCTTATCAGCGGTATCCACGGGAAGCCAGGTCTTAAATCTTGTCACATTTGTAATCACGCAGCTTGCAATGGGAATCACCGTGTTGATCGCAAGATATATCGGAGAAAAGAGTACCGGTCAGATCGGTGAATTACTTGGAGGAGCGATCACGGTATTTGCAATCATTTCTGTGGTGTTGTTTGTAGTGATGGTTTTCTTTGCAAAGCCGCTCGCAGTTTTGATGCAGGCACCGCAGGAGGCGATTTCCCTCACGACCGTTTATGTGAGAATCTGTGGAGGCGGTATCTTTTTTATCGTTGCATACAATGTGCTGGCGGCGATATTCCGGGGACTGGGCGACAGTAAATCTCCTCTTATATTCGTGGCAGTTGCA
>DLQV01000213.1 GCA_002474415.1 Lachnospiraceae bacterium UBA7598 | reverse complement strand
CTGGAACAGGGAAGAAAATATAGGGAAGCTCTGCAGACAAACGGTCAGTCAGAGTTATCATCTCTTATTTTTGGGAAAATATATCGTAAATCTTCTGGAAGAACAGCAGATTGAGAGTATTTTATTGAAGGGAAGTTCCACCGCAGAATTTTATCCGGTTCCGGAACTTCGGAAATCCGGGGATGTGGATCTTCTGCTGCGGGATGAACAGGCCGTAACAGCAGCATGTAAATGTCTGAAATTGCATGGTTTTGTACAGAAAGAAGAACAGATGGCACAGCACCATGTCGTATGTATCAGTCCGGATCAGATCAGTGTGGAACTGCACAGTTCCCTTACGGAGCCGTTTGACGATCCAAAAATCAACCGCCTGCTTGTGACGCAGCAGAAAGAATTTTTTCGTTTCAGAATCTGGAAACCATTGATGGGCGTAAAACTTCCAGTTTTAGGGATGCCTTATCACGCATACTATCTGCTGCTTCATATGCTGCAGCATTTTCTGCGTGCCGGCTTTGGAATAAAATTGTTATGTGATTGGGTTTGTCTGTGGGAACATGGCTGTACAAAAGAAGAACAGGAAGTTTTTCTTCGCCTGGTAAGGGAAAGCAGAATAGAACAGTTTGCCGTGATGGTGACGGCACTTTGTGTCAGAAAACTTGCGTTATCACCGGAAAAAGTAGAATTTTGGGCGAAAGAGATCTGGCAGATTTCAAAGACAGATATGGATGAATTTTTTGCAGAAATACTGGAAGCCGAAGAGTTTGGCAGGTCTGATGAATCCCGCATGGTGGTCATGCGCGGAACACGTCTGGGAGACTATATCCGGGAATTCCATCATCAGACAATGCTGACGTATCCGCGTGCAGGAAAATTTCCACCGGCATTTCCGGTTTTGTGGGTGATGATGCTGGTCGGATTTTGTTACCGGAATAAACATCTTCGTGGAATTTCCGGTCATGAAGTGTTGAAAAAAGCAAAAAAAAGAAGTAAGTTAGTGGAAAAGATGAAGTTGTTCGTGTAAGGAAAAGGAGGTGAACGGGATGGATACGCTTTATTGGGCAACAGAGTATGTGAAAGTGTTTTTGGCATATTTCGCAATTATGTTCGTCTGGCCGTCTGTGGTGTTTCATAATTATCTGAAAGATAAAAGTCGTACTGTCCGGTTTGCCTTTTGTGTGACGGTTCCGGTGGTATTGATCAATACCGTTGTTCTGGGACTGGGACTGCTGCATATTCTGCATGGCTGGCTGGTTGCGCTGCTGTTTTACGGCTCTCTTCTCTGGGGGATTGGCTGCAGAATAAAATTTTCACAAGCTCAAAAAAAAGCAATTGTCCGTTTGCTAAAGGGAACGTATGGCATCCGGTTGTTTTTTTCAGATATACATAGATACCTGAAAAACTGGTGTGGAGAAAAAAGAAAACAGCACAGAAAAAGCATGCGTGGTCACTGGATCGAATATATTACGCTGGCAGCTGTGGTTGTATTTGGAATGATTTATTTTACATATGGAACGTTTCAAGACCATTCCTATGGATTTGGAGATATGTATACGCATCATTCCTGGATTTATGGATTATTACAGGGAAAACCGTTTTCAGCGGGAATATATCCCGAAGCAATGCACTGTCTGATCTATACCATTCGTGTGGCATTTGGTATTCGGATATATAGTATCATGCTATTTTTGGCGGGAATTCATGTGGCGGTTATTCTGGTAGGGGCATATTTGCTTCTGAAGGAATTGTTTGCATGGAGAGGGACCGCAATCCTGGTTTTGGCAGCTTTTTTAACAGTAGACCTGTTATGTATTGATGAAATTTTCAGCATGTCCCGGTTGCAGTGGACACTTCCGCAGGAATTTGGATTTCATACATAGTTTTTGTGTGCACTGTTTCTGCTTCGGTGTCTGAAAGATGATTTTACAGATCGCCCGCAGGGGATACGTAAAAAGCTGCGCTGGTTTTTTACAAATGACAATCTGTTGCTTTTTATGATGGCATTGGCAGCGTCCTTTGCAATTCATTTTTATGTGACCATGATGGCATTTTTTATTTGCATCGTTGTTGCTGTCTGCAAACTTCCTTATTTCTTTAGCAAGAAAAGACTTTCTTCTCTAATATTTGCTGTGTTTACGGGAATGTTTATTGCCGTGGTACCTATGGGAATTGCATTGGCAGAAGGAATTCCTTTCCAGGGATCTATTGGCTGGGCAATGAACATAATCAATGGAACGGATACCAAAGAGGGACGAACCAATCAGGTTCAACAAATAGAACAAAAAGAACAGGAAACGGAAAGCGAAGTTCTGCAAAATACGAAAGAAACGCAGGGTCTCGGAAATGAAGGAACGGTTACAAAAAATGATATTTCGGGGCAGACAGCACCGGTGAAAGAATCCAAAATGCAGAAAATCCGAAAAATAGGTAAAAGTGTGATGCAAAAATCAGAAATTGTCTATTCGGAAGGCTATAAAACATTGTATAAAGAACGTGCAAAATATATTTTGGAATTTTCTGCTTTAGGAA
>DLQV01000214.1 GCA_002474415.1 Lachnospiraceae bacterium UBA7598 | reverse complement strand
TTCTTGAAGTTTACAAGCCACTCTTCCCGAACAACGGAATGCGAAGCATTCTCTCCATCCGTTGTTCGCGATTGCCGCTGAGCGTCACTGACGCGAGGGGGCACTTCCGAATAATCTACTTCTACCGGTACGACGATGGAACATGCATTGATTTCGTCAGATTCTTCCTGATCTGCAAGTTTTCCTTCTTTTTTCAGACGTTTCATGGCAAGAAGCGCCAGATCCATCAGGCAGACAAACTTGTCATCCCGTCCTGCATACAGCTTCTTGTGGGTATCCAGGTACTCTTCGTAAGTCTTTTTGATCGGTGCCTGGTAAAATCCATCGTCAAACTTGACATTTTTCAGTTCTGTGGAAAATGTGGTGTGACGGCAATGATCGCTCCAGTACGTATCGAGCACGCGGATCTCTGTCACAGACGGATTGCGTTTCTCGGTATTTTTGAAGTAATTCTGGATATGTAAGAAATCCTTAAAGGTCATGGCAAGATTTAAGGAGCTGTACAGTTCCTTTAACTGTGCTTCTGCCATATCGATGAATCCATCGAAAACAGCCACGTCTGCCGGCTCATCGAACTTCTGTACCAGGGTATCCGGCTTGTCCATACCGGTCTCACGGGAATCTACCGGGTTGATACAATACTTTTTGATCGCCTCAAGCTCATCCTCTGTGATGTCTCCCTTGATCACATAGGTCGTTGCGCTGCGGATGATCGGATCCTCATCCTCATTTAAAAGTTTGACACACTGCTCGGCAGAATCTGCTCTCTGATCGAACTGGCCCGGCAGAAATTCTACGGAAAATACGTTTCCTCCTTCTGCATCAAAGCTCTCCTCGTAAATATCATCCACAGGCGGCTCGGAAAATACGGTCTGCAATGCCTTCTGGTAAGTGGCATCTGACACATTCTCCACATCATAACGGATCAGAACACGCACCTGATCTGCGGCGATTCCGAGATAATGCTTTACCTCATGCTTTAATTCTTTTGCCTTTACGGCAAAATCCGGTTTCTTTTCTACGTACACACGACGTACATTGCCCATTGGATTTTCCTCCTTCTTTCTTTTGCAAAACGGAATGCCCCCTGCATCTGGGGGCATTCTATGAATCTTTATTCTATTGTATCATGGGATAACAATGAAGTAAAATTAATATCACTTACGATACCTATTACTTATACTTATGAGATTATTTTACGGTAATTCCACCGCCGGTTACAACACCCGGATTCGGGTTCGGATTTACAAAATTAATCTTTACTTTCAACTTCTTGGATGTATTTCCTGCTACATCCTTGGCAAATACGGTTACCGTATAAGTTCCGTACTTCTCGTTCTCCATACCGGAGAGAACTTTCTGTACCTCTTTGGCATCTGCAAAGGCATACTTATATGAAAGATTCTTACCCAGATCTTTTATCACAACATTTTTCCGGATTGCAGATACAAGCTTTTCCTTGGAAACAGCTTCATTGTAGGTCAATGTCTTTCTGGCCAGGCTGATCGATGGTGCCTTGGTATCTTTTACCGTGATCACGATACTCTTCTGTGTCTTATTTCCCTTGCTGTCCTTTGCTGTATATGTGATCTTGTATTTGCCGACTTTTTCTGCATTCACTTTTCCGCTTACGGAAAACTTGAGTGTCTTTCCACGGGAATCTGTAGCTTTGACACCCTTCTTCAGATCTACTTTTGCAGTTGTTCTCTCAATCGTCTTGTTCTTGATTCCCTTGATGGTCGGGCGAAGTTTCAGCCATGGGTTCTTTGGATTCGGATCGGTTGGATCCCATCCACGGTATGGACTGTTTACATCGATACGGACCGGCGTTGGCTTACCAAGTGGTCCCGGATCTTTGCCATCGTAGATGGTGACTTTGGTTCCTACCGGACAATTGTCGTAGATCCACTTGGCAGCTTCCACGTTCAGGCGGACACATCCGTGGGATGCTGCCTGCCCCAGACGGTTATAGGAACGGTATGCAAGCTTGCTTGGATCCTGTGAACTGTAGAAAACAGAGTGAAACAGAACACCTCCGGTGATCCGGCTGCAATACTGTCCGTACACACCGCCCATGAGTACATGCCAGCGGTATTTTGCCGGAATCGCAAATGTTCCCGTCGGGGTGGCATTGTTTACTCCGACAGAGCAGGCAAATGCTTTCACTGGTTTGGTATACTCGCCCTTAGAATCAAGTGCATATACGGTCACACAGTTCTGCTGGCGGTTGATTTTAATGTAATAAGGTTTCTTTGACGCAGCCTCGGCTGAGACCGGTGCTCCTGCAAATACAAGCAGCATCAATGCCGCCATCAATCCGCACAAGGTTCTTAAAATTCCCTTTTTCATGATAAATCTCCTTTTCTCTCCTTTGTGAAAGGTATATAATATATCCTATATTATACTATAGAGGATATGATCGATGGATATCAATTATGAATTATACAAGGTTTTCTATTATGTTGCAAGCTCTCTCTCATTTTCTGATGCAAGTAAAAAGCTTTTTATTTCCCAGTCGGCGGTAAGCCAGTCTATCAAAACACTAGAACACAAGCTGGGACAGCCGCTTTTTATCCGGAGCACCAAAAAGGTTCAGCTGACACCCGCCGGTGCTCTGCTGCTAAAACATGTGGAGCCTGCCATGAATCTGATTTCCCGTGGGGAAAGCCAGCTTTTAGAATCCGGCTCTCTAGGTCTAGGACAGCTGCATATCGGTGCCAGCGACACGATCTGCCGCTATTTTCTGTTGCCGTATCTGCAGAAATTTCATCAGAAATTCCCGGATGTTCCGATTAAAATCACCAATGCCAGCTCGATGGGCTGTGTAGACCTGTTAGAGCAGCGCCGGGTGGATCTGATTATCACTAATTTTCCCAACCCTCATCTGAATCCTTCCTATATTCAGAAAACGGTCGGCTCTTTCTCGGATGTGTTCGTCGCCAATCCGGCATATTTTGATCTGGCGGACCGCATCGTTCCTTTCTCGGAGCTTGGCACCTATCCGCTCATGATGTTAGACCGCAAGAGCACAACGAGTGAGTTTCTGCACCATATTTTCCTGCAGCATCAGCTGGAACTGCTGCCTCAGGTGGAGCTCAGCAGCAACGATCTGCTCATTGACATGGCCCGCATCGGTCTTGGAATTGCTTTTATCCCGGATTTTTGTCTGAAACACAAACCGGAGGATCTCTTTCTCGTCCGCACGCAGGAAACCATCCCGCAGCGGCAGCTGGTAGCTTCGTTAAACCCTACCCTTCCGGTTTCTGCCTCCACCGAAGAGTTTTTAAAGCTCCTCCCGGACGTCTGACCAGAACCGGCTCACTTCTTCCCGCAGCTGCGACAGACCACAGACGCTTCTCTTTTCCCATTCTCTCGGGAAAAGTGCTCCGTATTCGCGCTGCAGGAAACGTTCATCCAGCAGAAGGATCACTCCGCGGTCCTCACTGGTCCGGATCACGCGCCCTGCTGCCTGCAGGACTTTGTTC
>DLQV01000204.1 GCA_002474415.1 Lachnospiraceae bacterium UBA7598 | reverse complement strand
TTGACAGAAAAATTATTTGTTGTACTGGTGTACTTTACACCATTTAAAACGATAACCGCATCGCTTCCGTCAATCTTCTTTGCCGTATCGCCCAGACCCAATGCATTTAATAACGTTGTGGAATTTGTATCGCTGCTGTCCGCAGTAACATTAAAATCTGTTGCATATCCGGAATCTGAAGAACTCAGATAAAAACGTCCGTTTCCAGCATCAAAGTTTGCATTTAATCCCGCATCTTTCAGCTTGTTTACCACATCACTGATTGTGCTGTCTTTTCCTACTTTGATCTGTCTTGTAGTTCCAGATGCAGAATTATTTGCCGGTCCCACATTAAATGTAACCTCATCTGCTGTAATACCCAGATCCGAAAGCTTTGTAGAAGTAGTTACTTTCTCGTTGGCTGTTGTCTTAATCTCAGCCCCCGTCAGGTATCCGGACTGTGCAGTAGAAAGTACATGCAGCTTCTGTGTTCCGACAACTGCGCTTCCTGTTGCGCTGACTGTTGCCTTAGTGCTGTCGGATGATGTTGTCTTTTTGGTATTGTATCCGCTGTCAAATCGCAGATTACCAACGCTCTTGTAAAAACTGTTTACCTCTTTATTCAGATCTTTCCAGATGTCCTGCTTCCATCCGAGTTTTGTCTGCTCTTTGACATATTTTTCTTTCTTCGTACTATATGCGGAAACCAGCTCTTTTACGATAGAATCGGTATCCAGACCAGATACCATACCTGTCATTCTGATTGCCATAATTTTTCCTCCTCTTCGTTATCTCTTCTCATCTACCATAAGCCCCGCAAGCTCCCACACTTTTGCGATCATATCCAGTGTCTTCTCCGGTGGAATCTCTTTGAGTACCTTTTTGGTATCTTTATCGATGATTTTTATGGTTACACGATTGGTTGCCTCATGGATGCCGAATATCGCCTCCGAGTTGACCGCCTTTTTATTCACTTCATCCACAGCTTTCTTGATCTGCGCATTTGTCTTTCGCTGATCTGCTCCCAGGGAAGTGTTTACGTTCTCCTCACCAGCCTGCTTCATATCCTCCGATCCGATGCTCTTTTCAGTTGCATCGGCTTCTGCTGCTTTTACCGCAGAATCTGTTTTGGGCTGGCTTTCTGCTTTGGTTTCTGCAGATGACACACTTCCCTGATATGTCACGCCTGCACCTTTAATAGCCTCCATTGCCATGATGATTACCTCCTGTCTCCATCATCTGCAGCCGGTCACGCCGGCTACTTAGCCAATCTATTACTTTCATTCTATAAATAATTATCGGAGCGTGCCCGTAAAAACTTAACACCCTCCGATTGTTTTTCCCGATTTATCCAAGAATTCCTTTTAATGCTTCGATGCCATCCAGACTGATTGCCTCCTGGTTTTCTTTCTGGATCTGCAGATAAACTTCCTTACGGTATACCGGCACATCCTTTGGCGCCGTAATTCCAAGTTTGATCTGATCTCCCCGGATCTCAAGCACGGTGATCTCGATATTGTTGTTGATTACCAGGGCCTCCCCCTTTTTTCTTGTCAATGCCAGCATATCTTATTCACCCGCCTTTTCCTTTTTTGCTTTGAGCACATCATATACCTTGTATTTCACCGGATAATCATCCTCCACAATCAGCTGCACGCCTTTGTGGTTGTCCATATTGATCACAACCGGTGCTTTCAGGTTCACCGAAAAATCTTCTACATTTTTTGGAACCGTAACCGTCACAAGAATATATGTGTTGTCCGGTGTCAGCTCTCCTAAAGGTGCGATCATCTCCTCGCTCACATTCGGATTGTAATCTTCCTTTACAATATGCGGCATCATGACCGGAAATGCAATGTCCGGATCATCCATCGACTGCAGCCACATAATGGAATTGTATTTTTTTTCTTTTTCTTCATCATAAATCAGTGCAAAATGATTGAGATTCGGGAACCCGATCATTCCCTTCTCCAATGTGATAATCTTGTCATCTTCGATTTCAATTTTTCCAAAAATACGTGAATCAGCCTTCATGATCCTTCTCCTTCGCTACGCGTTTTATTATAAATAATTCAGCAATGTCTGACTTCCGACTTTCGATGCTGCAGTCAGACTGGACGTATATGCATTGTAGGCAGCATAGTAATCGATAATAATATCTGAAATATCACGGTTGTCGTTGTTGGATTTCAGTTCTTCAACCGTCTCCTTCTGGTTTTCCACACGAGTCTTTGTCAGCTCTACACGCTGCTGCAGACCACCCACATTGGTGTGTGCTACATTTACTTTTTCCAGATATCCGTCAAAATTGGAAATATACTGTTTGTAGGTTTTGGACAGATTATCATCTGCATAAGTTGCTTCTTTATTTGCTGCATCCAGATAGGTCTGCAGTTTTTTCTGACTGTCCTCATCTGAATACTGTTCCATGGACATCATTTTTTCGATTCTGGAAACTTTGTCATGTGCTTCCGTAGAAGCAGAAACAAGCGTCATCATCTCCGTCATATCCCGTCCAATATCCGTGCTTAAAACATCGCTTGCCTGTGTATTGGCTGCAAGCATGATTCCGCTGGAAATTTCAAAATTGATCGGCTGATCTTCCTTCGTATACTGTACCGCCTCCTGCATATCCGGAGTCTTCATCTTGCAGTCATAGTAATATTCCGGGCGGGCCTCTCCTGCATCAAATCCGGTCTTGGTGTACGTGATGCTAAAATCTGCCTCTTCTCTCTTTAAGGTATTGGACAAATCTTTTCCGAGGATCATTTCACCGGTATCCTTGATAAATACCATATTATTGTCTCCGACTTTGGCTTCTCCACCATTTTGTTTCATCCAATCCTCTTTGGATTCATACACCGTAAACCCACTGCCGGTTTCTGTCCCCTTCTCATCTACAAACTTTCCCTGTACAAGGTCTAACTCTACTTTCTTTCCTGCCGCTGTCGTATAACTTATGCTGGAAATCGGATCAATTGCTCCCGTTCCATCTGCATTATCCTTTCCGTTAATCTTTCCATACGCCAGACGCAGCCGGTCGTAGGTATTTTCTCCGATGGAAGTGCTTTCATCAAAACTGGCCGACGCATCTGCCGGTACATTTACACTTCCGTATGTATAACGGGCCTCGGAAATATCTTTGTAAGATAACTTCTGATCAATCGTATAAGATGTCGTCTCTTCATCAGTCTTAAATGTCAGTTGCTTTGTTGTGCGGTATCCGGTAAATACAGTTCTGCCGGAAAAATCTGCATTTCCCTCTGCATAGATCTGGTCACTTAAAGATTTCAGCTGATTTAAAATTGTCTTACGGTCATCTTCTTTCAATGTATCCGTTGCACCCTTGACACACAGAGAGCGGACATCGGTCAGAATTGTTTTCATATTTCCCAGTGCTGTATCCGTCACATCCAGCCAGGAATTGGCATCCGAAATGTTATTGGTCAGATACTGGTCAATATGGGACAAACTGGTCTGCATACGCAGAGAACGGATCGCAATGACCGGATCTTCCGACGGTTTATTGATCTTCTTCTGTGTCGTCATCTGGGTATTATATTTATCTACAAGCACCTTATTGGCATTGATATTGCTCTTTGTGTTGCTTGTGATCATATTATTGGTAACTCTCATAGGATCTCCCTCCTAAACTTCATGGTATCAGGTCATTCGGTTTCCACCGATAACATTATACAACTCCGGTCTCATTGATCAGTTTGTCATACATCTCAGACATCACGGAAATCACCTTAGATGCCAGATTGTATGCATTCTGAAATTTGATCAGGTTCATCGCTTCCTCATCTTCATCCACACCGGACACGGAGGTACGCTGTGTCGCGATCGCCGTGGACAGATTAGAATAATTATTTGAACTTGTGGTAGTCTTGTTCACATCCACGGTCACATCTGAAATCAGTGTTTCCAGGAAAGATTCCGCAGAATCTCCACGGAACATCCGCACATCTTTCTGCAGCTTCAAAAGATCCTCAACGGTATCGTATTTCGCCTCACCCTGTGTGATCTTGGTTGCCGTCGCAAAGTAGTTGGAATCCTTTAATGATTTACTGTTGATGGAAAGAGTTGTCGCGGTAAACTGATAATAACTGTCTCCATCGGATGACAATTCGATATCCGTCGTCCATCCGGCTTCCTTTGCAGCCTGCACTTTCGCATCCCACGAATCTGCATTAAAAACGTTTCCGGTTGGGGAAGTTCCTACAAAAAAGGCTCCCATTTTATCCCCGTCTAATGTAACGCCCTGTTTTTCAATGTCATTGAATGCCTGGGTAAAATTCCGCAGGAATTCATTGATCTGATTCTGATAATACGGAATTCCCATTGCATCCATGGAAGAACCGGTTGTCAGATAATTTCCCTTAACACGGTCAGCTTCCGCCTGATCCGCCATCTGGGATTCCGGAGCAAGTTTAAATGTCACACTGTTTACCCCGTTTTCACCGACGGTCGCCTTCCATCCGTCATAGTAATAAAACTTATTATTTACCATAATCCGGCCTTTATTCGCCAGTGACAATTCGTTTACTTTCGTATCCGGAATCTTTATCGTAATAGAGGACAGATCTGCATCCGAGACCGTTCCCTTCATATTTTCATTGTTATTTCCGTCACGGATCATAAACAACGCCTTGAGACTTCCGTTGGCGCTGGCACCTTTGGCATTGAACTCCATTCCGGTATCTTCCCAGGTAATGGCATACATGCCCTCAGCATCCATCTGGTTGTTCAGATATTCTGAAGAAGTACACTTTAACGTCCGGTAATCATTTCCGTCTACCAGTGTCTGTCCGTTGATATATACGCGGTAATTCGTTCCTCCCAAGTTCTGTCCGTTGGAGTTTGTCACCTCAAATTCCTTCGTCTCCACATCTGCAATCTGTGAAAGTTCGTCAATCAGATTGGCTCTCTGGTCACGCAGCTCATTTGCATGTCCGCCACGCACCTCAATATTGTTAATCTGCTTGTTGAGCACTGAAATTTTTTCCGCAATGGAATTGATATTATCCACAGAAGCCTTGATTTCTTCGTTGGTATCCTCCTGAATCTCCGTCAGGCTCTTAGACAACGCATTAAAATAGGTACAAAGACTCTGTGCCTGCTGAATAAACTGATTTCGAACAGACTTATCTTCAGCCTGTGTCTTTAACGTATCCAGATCCTTAAACATCTGGGAAAAAATGCTGGAAAATCCTTTCTGGGATTCCTCGTCATCCCGGAAGATTGTCTGGATCTGATCCACATAATAAAGTTTCTGTTCGAAAAAGCCTCTGCTGGAAGTACTCTGCCAGTATTTTTCATCATAATAGAGATTGCGTTCCTGTGTCACAGAAGTTACTTCCACACCGGTTCCGACACTACCATATCTGGTATATACACGGATCGGATCCGTTGCTGCCAGATTCGCCGTCTGTCTGGTATATCCTTTTGTCTGCACATTCGCAACGTTGTTTGCCGCTGTATTCACCGAGGTCTGAAATGCCGACAAAGCACTCGCCCCGATATTCAATCCAAAAAATTGTGATGGCATAACTACGCCTCCTTATCTCTATTTCAATCCCGTCACGATCAGTTCCGTCATCTGGCTGATCACCGTCATAAAACGGCTGGACGCATTATATGCAGACTGGAATTTGATCATATGTGTCAGTTCCTCATCGGAGGAAACGCCCATCGTCTGCTGTCTCTGGTTATCGATGGAAGACAGTGCCCCCGTCAATGTCTCACTTGCTGACTGGTAAGTACTTCCATCATTTCCGATCTGTCCGATCAGTTTGTCATAATAGCCTTCAAACGTACACGGCTTTTTGTCATACGGATTCAGTGTCATGTCCTTGTCATTCCAAAGGCTCATCAGTTTTTCACCCAACGGATAGTCCGTACCGTTCTGATTCTTGTATGGCATCAGTGTGATCTGCTTGCGCAATTCTTTGTTAATGCTGATGTTGTTCAGGGAATACAGTGTCGTCGAATCATTTTCATCTTCTTCGTTATACACATAGTAGGTATTTCCGTCATCGCCTGTTACCTTGGTATAACGATCCATTCCCACACGGGTAAACAGTTCCCGTGGCGGCAACTGCCCGTCTTCTCCAACTGCACAGTTTTCGGTATCCAGCACTTTCTTTCCCTTAAGCGATACCTGATTTCCATTGGCATCCGTATAGGAAACATCCGCATCTACCGTCTTATTCGGGCAATATGCGTCGTTTATTTTAGTCACAATATTGTGAAGCAACGCAGAAATCTGTGCCTCCGTCTCCATCATGGTACAGCCGGAAATCTGATCATATGCCCCTTCACTTTCCAGATCCTGATACGTTCCGTATCCGTCTCCACGTGCAAGAAGTTTGGCTTTAATACTTCCAACATCGGTATTTAAATCCGTGGAAATAACTTCTTTCTTTTTAAATACGCGAACATACTGCTGCTTATCTGTATCGGACAGCTGTGGCCAGTATGGCGTGTAAAATCCGGTTTCTTTGTCTTCCTGCAGTTCGATGTTATAGCACCTGTTATCATCTATAAATGGTGTACTCTCAAAGTCTACATAGGTAAATCCCGTAGCATCTTCCTTAATGGAAACACTTCCGTATCCACCCAGTTCATCCAGCAGATTGTCACGCTCATCACGCAGGGTCATCGCAGTTTCCTGCCCACCCGCTTCTACTTTCTGAATCTGCAGATTCAGTTCATATATACGGTTTCCGATCTTATTTACACGATCAACATCATCTTTAATTTGTTCGTTGATATTGGATTGGTACGATTTCATATCATCATACAATGACTTCGTACGGCTCAGCAGAAGATCCGCTTTCTCAAGCACCAGATTCTGTTGTGTGGAATTATCCATATTTGGTTCCAGTTCCTGAAACGCCTGATGCAGATCGCTGATGCTCTGCTTGAACTGTTCTCCGTTTAATTCCTGAAACAGATCCTGTACATAGTCCGAGATTTCATAAAAGGAAGTATAAAATCCCTTACGTCCATTCTCCTGTCGATAAGATTTGTCTAAGAAAATATCTCTTGCATGAACCACATCGCCAATGGAAACACCCAGCCCATACTGCTGCATGTTCACATTTTTATTCGGGTCCTTTAATTTATTATAAGTTTTATCTGCAAAACGAACCTGCTGACGGACATATCCTGTCGTATTTACATTTGCAAGGTTGTTTGCCGTTGTATTCAGTGCATACTGAGCATTCTGAAGTCCAGACGCCCCAATGTATAAGCTTCCGAATCCGTTTCCCATTGTTTTGTTCCTCCTTAACTCATTGCGTCAAATCCGCTGCTGCCCAGCAAGCTTCCTGTATTGCAGGCAGTTTTGTCATAATTGGCAGTCTCAGGGGCCTGCCGCAAACTCTTGAACAATGTAAGGTCGAATTCGTTTAACTCTATGGCCTGTTGAATCAGAACAGCATTCTGATCATTCAGGCGATTCATCCGGTCTGCTGCTGCAAGCAGACGGTCTCTGGCTTCGGTCAGTTTCTTCTGCACATCCGGCTGTGTCTCAAGCAACGTGATCAGTCTGGTAACTGTCATCTTTTCGTCTGCACGTCCGAGTACATTTGCAATGTCCTTTAAGAGCTGTATCTGCTGGTTGCTGTGTGTCACCAGATCATCACTTGCCAGCTGTTCCAAACAGGTCAGTTTTTCCAGTTCCGGAACATCTGCACGAATCAGGATGTCTGTCTTTTTTTCTCCATAAGAAATCAGTGTCTGGTAAATCTTTTCTTCTTCTTCCAGTACGGTTACAAGCTCTTCTACTAAACTAGCCACTTCAAAAACCTCTCTCGTCTGCCCTTAAACTTCAGGCATTATATTTCTCAAGTAATTTGCTGGCAAAATCACCAGGCTCAACGGAATATGTTCCCGCATCAATCATTGATTTGAGCTGGCTTACCTTATCTTCCCTGATATCCGAAGCTTCTGATACTGCACTCTTTGCGACCTGATAATCACGTCCGGCCTGTGAAATGGACACCTGATCTCTAGGACCTGCTGTGTTCTGCGCCTTCTGTGTCTTTAAATTCTTTTGTATACCGTATAACTGGGCTACCTGGTTATATGCATCTACACGCATGCTCAGCATCTCCTTTCTTCCTTGAAATAAGCTTCCGAAATGCATCTGTTCTGCATCTCTATACATTGTTTATCGGTTGCTTCCGCAGATACTTTAGCTTTTTTTAAAATTTACGGATACCGTCGGTTTCGCTTGACAAGAACAACCGATATGAATTATACTTAAATCTCCGAGTAGCCGGGGTGGTAGCGGTGCCTTGTACCAACAATCCGCTATAGTTGGGGTGATATCTCGCAGAGGGTCAGCGCGGTGGAGCTGCCCTTCGCAAGTGGCGTTGACGTCTGGGTCTTGCGCAATGGGAATTCGTGAACCGGGTCAGGGTAGGAATACAGCAGCCCTAAGCGAAAGCTCTCATGTGACGTGAGGGTGCCTGGGGGGAGTTAACTGCAAAGGTAACGTCTATTGTTTCTGATTCGAAGCGGGATACTCGGTTTAAGAGAGACATTAAAATATTGATTTTTTTATAAAAGCAGCCGGGAAGCAATGTTTCCCGGCTGTTTTTGTGCATCTGCCTTTTCTTATTTTGCCCGGACAGATTTCTTTTTTTTCTGTTCCTCTTTCTGTGGCTGCATCTGTTCCTCTTTCTTTTTCTCCTTTGTTTTTGCAGCCAATTCATTGGTTGCTTTCTGTGCCAGTTCTTTCTGTTTTTCCGGCATACGGATGTACTCCATGATCTTTTCACGGTCATTCAGTTTCATAAGCTCGTTTACTGTCGCAGAATCCTCAAAAATCTCCAACCAGCTTATATTTTTTCCATCCTTGCTCTTCATTTTCTGTGTCAGCTTTACCGTATCTTCCATGCCATTCATACGCACCTGCATATCCAGATAGCTCGCAGCAACCAGATACACTGCCTGCCTTGCCGTCAATTCAGAACTGTCACTTTTTTGAAATTCGCTCATCAGTTTCATGCGTTTTTCACTGATTATTCCGATCTGTTCCATCGCTTGAAAACGTGAAACCAACGCCCGATTAATTGCTGCTGCCTGCTTCTCATCATAATGTGTCTGGATTCCATCGAGAAATCCCTTAATTCCCCTTCGCATTTTTCCGGCAATCTTTCCCCACACTGCCACGCCTGCATCAAGTGCTTTTTTACCCATAAAAGTATCGATGACTGTCTTACTTGCATCCAGATACTCCTCGTACGGACGGTACGCAATCTGTGATTCATAAAACTTATTGCGCACCTGTTCTATCTTTTTGGCGGTGTTTTCTTTACTATATGGCTCTAAGAACAGTTCTTCTACCTGCTGAATATGCCCCTTCTGCTGTTCCCCGTTGACTTTCTCTGAAATGTAGCAGCTCATCGTAATCAACGACTCCACATCTTTTGCATTATCACCGCCCACTACCTTATATGGCGAATTTTTTCTTGTAAAAAACGCATTAAAATGTGCAAAATTTTCCTGCATGATTTCATATTCGTCTTTTTTTAACGGTGCATTCCAATTCTCCGCAGAATTATTTTCTGCCGCCATTTCATACAGGCTTTTCTGAAGTTTTTTTGCTGCCTTCAGACGGCGCTCTCCATAAATTCCTTTCGGATTGTTTCCTTTCATGGCAAGGTAGCTTTCGGTTGCCTCCTGCAGCTCATTTAATTTGTCCTGCAACTGTTCACATTTTTCCAGATAAGACATTTTCGGATCATTCATAAAATCCACAGTATTCACCAAAAGTTGTTTCATCTCGCGAAATTCGCTGGAACTTCTTACGAGTTTCGGATCTGCCTCCTCAATTGAACGATATCCATCCATCAGCATTTCTTCCATATGCTTTATTTTCCAGTATGACATAACTTCACTAAAAGCAGTACGGTCGTCCTCAAAAACCATACCTCTTCCCAGGTAAGCTCCCATTGCATAATCTTCCATATGGATCTGGCGGTTGCGAAGAATATAATTGTCGTACGCGATTTTATCTTTTACCTTATCTGGTTTCACCAGTTTCTCCTGTTTTCCATCGTAGCTTAACCGTTCTCCTATACATACCTTCCCATTCAGATTTGTATAAACCGGTTTCGGCAGGGCAGTGCTGACGTCATGAATCAAAATTGCACCCTGCATGGATAACTGATACATTTTCCGAATCTTATCCAGGCTTTCATCCACTTCCAGACGATCATAAATCCAATCGGTCATCCGCACTTTCCTACCCTCGTCTGAAGAAAGCTTTTTTAATTCAGCGCTCTTTTGTTCTTCCACCGATACATATGGCATATACAGACTTCCATTAATTTCTGACCATTTCAGCCAATCCCGATCCACAATCAGTGCATGCACGCGTCCCAGATCTTCCTTTACTGACAGATCAATATGGGAGGTATCCCACAGCGCCTGCTTAAACTGTACATACCATTCCCTCAACTGTTCGTCTGTCAGATTTTTCCCCTGGCTTAATTCTTTTGCATATATCAATTCTTCCTGTGTCAATTCTTCCATTTTATTTTCTCCTTGTTTGCATTCTTTCCTGCTTTATTACAAAGTTTTTCCCTCACTTTGTTTTACTTTTTTATTTTCATCCTGTTTTACCTGTTTCATTGCGCTTTGCTTCTGTTGTTTTTTCGCATGTTTACTATTAATCCGCGCAACTTCATTTCTTGTATAAAAGCTCACTACATCTTCAATATTTTGGCGATCGTTTTTGATCTGTTCCTGCAAATTATATACCGAATTAAATTTTTTCCCGTCAAATCCGCTTCCTGAAAAAATCCCATTGGCAAATACGGCTGGTCCGTTTATTGCAAGAACTGCCAGCGTCTTGTTCAGTCTCGGACCTTTATCTTTGTTGACTGACGATAACATCTTAAAATGTCCCTCAGTCACAGCATTTGCAACCACAATTTTTTTTATGTTTTCTTCTTTTACCGGTGTTTTTCCATCGTTTTTTATCTCCTCAAGAAAGGCGGCATCGGCTGCATCAAAAATTTTTCCCTCCATCATCAGCCCTTTACTCATTGGGGGAATATTCTGACAGCCTGTACATTGTTTTAATCCTTCTTGGCCCAGAATGTTTAACAGCCGCCCCCCTATCCGGAAAATCTTCGTGTTTGAGACATCCAGCATAAGGTTATTAAATGCATGTAAATGTTCTTCGTCTGTTTTTCCCTGATTTTGGCGCAACTGGTCAATGCTGTTTTTCAACAATTCCTGCTCCGGTGCTCCAAACTTCACAGGGTCTTGCTTACTGCACAATCCTTCCAGCAGGTTCTTTTCTGCACTTACCCGTTCTGCATCGTTCCTCTGTTCCCCGGTTGCCACACTCGCAATAAAAGCCGCCGCAAGTTCCTGCACCGTCAGATCATCCGGAATTTCCCCCTTCATTGACTCTTTCACACGTTTCAGCATATTTTCCGGCAGAAAACGTTCCACCTCTTTCTGATATGTTTCAATTTCTGTTTTCTGCTCTTTCTTTGGAGAATCCGTCAGCTGGTTTTCCAAAGCTTCTTCTTTTGGTTCTTTCTTCGGAGAATCTTTCAGCTGGCTTTCCAGATAATCTCTGATCTCTTTTGCAACTCCAAGACGCTTCTTTCCATGACTGGTTCTTGGTTGTTCCCCTTTTTTCGATATATAGTCCTTTGCATTCTCGTAAACTTCCTGCATTTTCCCATCAAGTTGATCTTGTTCTGCTTTTGCAGCTTCTTCAAGTGATTTTTTAAGTTTGTTAAATTCACTAGAATTTATTAAAAAAACGGACTCTTCTTTTTTCAAGTTTCCTAATAGCTCTTTAATTTTGTTTAACCGCTGAATATATTTCTCCCACTGTTCCCGGTAGTTTCTTGCAAACTTCAACTGTTCCTGATGGATATTTGCTCTTTCTTCTGCACTCTTTGCATTGTCGTATTGATTTGTGAAGTTATCCATCTTTTTTTCTGCATCCGGAGAATCACTCATACTCATATATGTCATAAAGTATCTTTTTGCATTTTTATTATTACCGTTCTGGATTTGATTCTGATAATTCTTTTTCCACGTTACATAACCTTCCCTGTCAATCTTATCCTGTGCATCCAGACTCGCAACCATTTGCCATTTACCGCTTCTTGCCATTTCCATTGTGGAACGGCTTTCCATTACTTCATTTAATATATTTATTTTTTCATAATGAGGATTTATCAATTCCGGATATCTGTCTTTATTTTTTTCTTCAATCTGTAATAATCCTGTCATTTCATCATAAATAATTTTATTATAAACAGAATTATCTCTGATTCCCAGGTCATTGAGATCTATCGCTTTTAGTCTGCGACTGTTAAAAGCAGTTTCTGCTTCGGTCAGCAGACCGTCCAGTTTTTCTGCCCGCTCCTGTGCATTCAGGGAACTTTCCGGATCAAGAACTTCCCTTAGTTCTGCAACAATCTGTGTCTTTAACTCGAAATGCTTTTTTTGATCAAATACCTCTTCTTCCGGCACCCCTCTTTTCATCAAAACCAGACGCAAAAAAGCATTTCTTTCTCTTGGTGTACTAAATCCCCCATATATCTGATTCGAACTTTGATTCCAGAATTTTTCACCATTTGTCAGAAAAAAATCATCCAGTTTACCTATCAGTTCATCTACGCGGCCATCTGTTTCCCCTGCGAGTGTCTGGTTTTCCTCTGCTTTCTTCTCCTCATAGGTTTTCCAATAATTTATAATCTCGTTCTTTTCCTCTTCCGTTGCTTTCTCCGGAAAAACAGGTACAGGCTCTGCCCATGGATCATTCCATTTGATACACGCCACATACTGTCCGCTTCCTTTTTTCAAAGCTGTCTGCATTTCGCTGCACAGTGTATTTAATTTTTCTTCATCAAGAATATCCCAATCTTTCTGTCCGATATAGTTGCGTCCGTTCACATACAGATTACTTGCCACATTGGTAATCTGTTCAAAATTTCCCTCTTCGCATTTCTTTCCCGTAATTTTTGACAAATATTCTAAATTTTCTTTTAATTTTGGCATAATATTTTCTCCCGACATATTATTTTCAAAGGAGCTGGTCCTGCATTATACGTTCCTTTGCGAGTCCAGACAGTTATCAAACAGTTGTAACAAAAACTCCCGGTACAGCCGATTGTACTCCTCATGAAACGTCGAAGCTATGGTGACATCTCCTCCCTCCATCTGCGCCATCTCATACAGCGCAAATGCCGTCTCATACACATCCGGGTTTTTCTCATAAAACGCTTCCGTCAGACTGTCCTGAAATGCAAACTGTGCCGCCTGCGACAGATTATCGATAAAATCCTCGCGATTCACATTGCCGGACGCTTCATAATCCGTCAGAAAAATGTGTTTTTCTGCGGATTTTACAAAATCTTCATACGCTTCCTGCACATCTGCATAGGTAAGCGGAACATAATTCTCCTTCCAGTAGTTGTCAAATGTCTCTTTATCCCGAAACTGTTCCAGTTCTGCCATTGTAAATATTCTCCTTGTGTTTTATATTTTTTACTGATGTAACCTTATGCGTCAATCAGGTTTGCCGCACCAATCATCCCTGCGCGGTTTCCAAGCACGGCACATGCAATCTCAGGGATAAATGCCTTGTCGCCTCCAAAACATTTATCCTGAATATACTGTTCCAGCGGCTTCGTCAGGTTTTCCCCCTGATTGCATATCCCCCCGGAAAGCAGGATCATATCCGGGCGGAAGATATTGACAAAATTTGCTATTGTCTCCCCCAGATATGTGATATAACGACCGGTTACTTCCTGTGCCACCGCATCCCCGTCTTCCATCGCATCAAACGGGATTTTTCCGTTCATCTGCGTCAGATCGTTGCTGCATAATTCATTCATTTTTGATTCCGGGTGCGCAGCAGCCGCACGCCGGGCGTCGCGGATCAGTGCCGTTGCGGAAACATATGCCTCTACACATCCTCTCCGCCCACAGGTACACCGTTCCCCGCCAAAGATCAGGCTTGTGTGTCCTAACTCAGCTCCGCCTGCATGTGCTCCCTCAAATACCTTTCCATCGATGATAACACCTCCGCCGACTCCGGTTCCGAGTGTCAGCAGAATTGCATTTTTCATTTTTTTTGCAGCTCCTGCCTTTACTTCTCCAAGTGCTGCGCAGTTTGCATCATTGGATATCCTGACCGGACAGGAAAAATACTGCTGGAATTCTTCTACCAGCGGAATATTTTCCCATCCAAAATTGTTGGAATAGCACACAACACCGTGTGCCGCATCAATCGTTCCCGGACTTCCGATCCCGATCCCGGAAAGTTCTTTTTCTTCCATCTGTAACTGCCGCAGCAGCTTCTTTACAAGCTCTGCCATATCTTTTATGATTTCCGGATAAGGACGCTCTGTTTTTGTTGGCACAGATGCCTCTGCAAGGATTTTCTGCTCTTCATCCACAATCCCGGCCTTGATATTGGTTCCTCCCAGATCAATTCCTGCTCTGTACATATGACCTCCTTTTTAATTTTCCATAGTCTTTTGTTGTTTTGCCTGTATGTGCGGGACAGATTTTGCCCGTGCTTTCATATGGGTTTTCAAAGGCATCTGTTCCAATTCTTCGATTTCTTTTTTCATTTCCGGACTCAGATTTTTCTCAAGCGTCTTTTGTATTTCAGACAACGTTTTCTGCATTTGTTTCATGTCTTCTGTTTGCAGGTTTTCCTCCAGATTCGCAATCTGATCCTGCATTTTCGTCAGAGAAACGATGGCAGCTATTTCTGCCTTATTCTTCTCCTCCGCCATCATCACGCCGGCCAGATCCTTTTTCACGCTTTCTGCCATCTGATGCAGGGGACTTTCCTTTGGAATTTTGTCTTTTACAGCTTCCATCTGCAGATTCCATTGAACCATCAGCTCTTTCAATCCTGGTTTGGTTTCCGGATGCACGTTGTCCGGCTGTTTGTTTTCCGGTTCATTCTGTACTTTATCCGGTTCATTTTGCCGGGAAGCATTCAGTATTTCTGTCATGGTTTTATATACATATTCTGCCGCCGCGAAACGCCGCTCTCCGACCCCTGCCGTGGCTTTGTTCACATCACTTCCGTTGCCTTTATAGTTTCCTCCTTCTACTTTCATGTTAAGATAGATTTTACTTGCCTCACGGATTCGTTCTATATTGTCTTTCATCTCATTCTCACTGACGGTATTATTTGCGATTTTTTCATTAAATTCTTCCAGCTTGTAATACAAATCTCCATATTGCTTTGATCCCCGCAGCCAGATAGACTGTGCCTTAACGCTCTCCCATGCTGTTCTTATATCATTTCGGATCTGTTCCATATTCCCAGTCAGCAGATTTTTCCCATCCGCTGCTATTTGCTTAACCGGTTTTCCTTTTTCTATTTGTTCCCACGTTCCAGAATATTTCTGCTTTCCATTGTTTAACAGCAACCGTACATCTTCAAGTTCCCCATCTGACACTTCCTTTTCAGACATATAAATTGCATACCTCTGGTACAGCCGTCCCAATTTCTGCCGCATAACGTCTGCGTCCGGTCTGCCTGAAACACTCAGACTGTAATCCGAAAGATCTTTCATACATTTACAGATTTCTTTCATTTCCTGAGACGTATCGTTTGATGTTTTCAGGTTCTCATATATGTTCCGCAAATGTAATTTTTCTGCCTGCAGATATTCTTTTTTCAGCACATACTGCACCACTTCCGGTTTCGGATAATAAAGATGATTTAATATCAGGCCATCCAGTTCCACATTTCCTGCAAATTCTGCTTTCCCGAATCTCTTAAAAACATCTGTATTTCTTATAACTTTTTCTTCATACTCCTGTTTGTCATCTTTATCAGCCTGATTTCCCGGTTTCCCATTCATGTACCAGTAAAGTTCCTCACAGATTTTGTTTAATTGTATTTCACTGGCACTGCTTCTTCTCTTTTCTTTAATATCCTTCCGCAGTTGTTTTGCATCCCTGTTATCTGCCTTTTTCTCGATCTCCCTGTAATTCTTTTCTTCCGACAAAAAATTCACCAGCTGCTTTGTTTTCATGTTGTCCAAAGTCCATCCCCTGACCAGATCAAAGGCTGCGCCATAGGTCTTAACATTTTGTCTCATATCCAGCATCAGTTCCGGATGATAAAGTTCAATCATGGTCGCAATTATGTTTTCCCTGTCGGTTTCCACTATATCATCCTGCAAAACATCTTCCCCGTCCGGTTCCTCATGGATCAGGGATTTTTCCTCCTGATAATCTATCATGCTCAGCATCCTGTCTTCCCTGGTCTGCTGTTTTTTCCCCTGTTGTCCAGGCTTCAACCGGCTGATTGTTTTTTGCGTCAATCCTTTTCCTGTATTTTCTACCAGATGTGGAAGTCCTTCTCTGTCAAACCCGATCAGACGCTGGTTTTCCTGCAATATAACCGGCATGTTTTCCGGAAGCAGAAACTGCTTTTCCGGATCTCCACCTCTGCTGCACACAATCATATAAAGCTGTGATGTGGAGATTCCTTCTCTGCCCAGAAAATTTCTGATTGCCCGGTCCTTTTCCATGGCATTTTCCGGAATTTTCAAAAACTGCACAGAATTTATATCCTCGAACGTCTTTACATTCAGCCGTTTTAAATTATCCCGGATGTTTCTTTCTTCTTTCTCAATATCCGGCTCAATAAAAGAATCCTCCAGCACCTCCTCATCGTCAAGTTCCAGGCTGGCAGATCGGAGTTCCTGCATGATCTGCTCCGGATTCTGGCCATTTTCTAATTTTTCCATCAGCTGCGGCCAATATGGAAAGTCTTTCGCTGACATTACACCCACATTCTCCGGTTCTTCCATCATCCCCTCTGGATTATTATCATATATGCCGTGCAGCTGTTCTGCATCTGCATTTTCAATGATCTGATACTTATATTTTGCCATGTTTTCGTCCTTCTCTCATTCTACATATTTTCAGGTTGTTGTTATTATAGCATTTGAATTCAGACAAAATAGAGACAAATTTCTAAAAAAAATCGTAAAGTTCCTGTGTTTTTTCACATTTCCTTTACGATTTTGTTGATTTCCTGTATCTACCTGAAATTCTGCCCGCCGCAATTCTTTTTTGTTGATCCGGAGGATAAAACCACCTGGAAAACACGTGCCATAACTGGCTGATCATACTCTACCGTAATCGTATGATCCGGATTCATATGCGCGTGCGATTTTTCTTCCACCGGGTACATCTGTTTTACTATAATATCAGCTTCATCCCAGTCCTGTGTGTTATATGCAGCAGGCAATGGGAGAAATGTGCAGGTTTCCTGTTCCCCGCCTCTTCTCCACACAGATAGATAAAACATTTTTGTATCTTCCTGTCCGGAAACTTCCATTCCATATGCCATCCATGAATCCTCTGCTTTTGCAAGTCCAAACGGCCAGTACGGATGGCCGTTCCGGATATCTTCCCGGATCTGTTTGTAACAATCAATTCCTTCTTTCACAAGCTGGAATCTTTCCGGTGAAATCTGTGCCAGATGCCCGCTCTGATGAATACGAAGCAGCATGGCATTTACCATATTAAAAATCGTTTCCTCACGATCTCCCTGCTCTAATGGATAAGACCACACTGCTGCCTGCTCCGGTGTCACGCCGGTAGCTGCATTTGCTGAAATCTGTGCGTACATATCATATTCTTCCTGATCACTCGTAGACTGAATACTTAACCGTGACAGCAGAGCATAATCCATACGCAGTCCTCCACTCGAACAGTTTTCAATCACAAGATCCGGATATTTTTCAAATACCGTATCCAGCCATGCCAGATATGCTCTCTCATGTGCAAGCAATCCCTCTCCAAAACTGTCTGCATCCAGTTCCGTTCCGATTCCCGGCTCAATGTTATAATCCATTTTAATATAACCGACCCCATATTCATTCACAACACGGTCGATCACTTCATTGGCATGGGCAATTACTTTTGGATTCCGGAAATCCAGCTGATACCGGCTTCTGTCATATACCCTTCTGCCGTGCCGTTTAAAAAAGCAGTCATCGCTTAAGTCCGCAAGTTTCGGACTGTGAATTCCAATAACTTCCAGTTCCAGCCAGATTCCCGGTACCATCCCTTTGCTCCGGATATAATCGGTTACCTGTCGTACTCCCTGTGGGAAACGCTCACGGCTTTCTTTCCACTCTCCTACGCTGTCCCACCAGATTCCCTTTGCATACCATCCGGCATCAATCACAAAATACTCACATCCGGCCTCTGCTGCTGCATCAATCAGCGGTAATTCTTTTTCCGTCGTCGGGTCTGCCCACAGGCAGTTCATATAATCATTAAAAATTACCGGAAGCGCCTCATTGTCATGATTTTTTCTGCGGATTCTTCGCCGATACTCCGTTATTGCAGAAAATGCATCTGATACATCTGCACGCACAGCGCCTACTGCTGCCGGCACGCTTTCGAATGTCTCCTGCGGATGCAGTACCTTACTGAAATGTGACTGTATCTCATTTGGTCCGCTGACATTCAAAAGATAATGATCGTTCTGGTCTGCGATCTCATAATGCCAGGATCCGTTGTTTTCGATCTGCCAGATCAGCCCCGTATCACTTAGCGGATGACTCAGAAATCCCATCGGAAGATACTCTTTTGTCGACCAGTTTCCGGTATTGCATACCTCAATCGTTTTGGAACTTCTGCGAATACTTTTCGTCTGTGTCACAGGAAATCCCAGCTCTTCAAACGTATATCTGCGCCAGTTCAACTCTTTCTGCCATCCATTATGCGGAATATACAAGAAGTTTCCATCCCTCTTAATTCCAGAGTAGGTAAAGGAGGACAGGTACGTCAGTACCTGTTCCTCCTCTCCCTCATTGGTTACGTGGTTGACAAATCGTGCTACCGGCACTCCATCATAAAACTGTATATCCGTCTGTACACAGACTTTAGTAAGTGGATCTTTCTGCCGGATCTGAAGGATTCTGCCAAATGCATTCCTGGTATCCTGCATATTTTCATATTTCAGATAACATCCAGGAGAAGTTACCACATATTTATTTCCATGCCGCTCATAGGGACGATCATAGCCCGCCAATTCCAATTGTACCAGCGGAAATCCTTCGTCCATCAGCCGACAGTCATCCTCCTGCCTGCATTCCTGTACGGACATATCCTCTGCCTGTGGAACGGAAGAAAAGTATAAAAACTTCACCTGATCCTTCCGGGTAATTCCAAGGGTCAGAAAAATTCCATTTTCTTCTATTTCTATAACCTGCTTCCAATATGCATGTTCCATATATTAAATAACTCCTTCGTCCGTATATTTTACTTCAAGCTCTGTCTCAATTGCAACCCCCGGCATCGCATGCACCATAACCACCGGATGATATTGCGGATGGTCCACAGTTACAGAAATCGTATTGCCAGTTCTCTTTGTATTTGCAGTGAGTACCGTCTTTCCGGACACATCAGTTACTTCCGTCGTAATCTCTGCACCATCCTCGATTTCAAACAGATGCAGTACTACATTCTGTGCATAGTCATAATCCGGCAGCTGATCATTTTCGCCCATTGCAAGTACCGTATTTTCACGCACAAATACCGGCAGAGAAAAATAATCATACGTTTCTGTATACCATCTTCCTCCTTCCCGGCGTTCTCCGGAAAGCAGGTGCGTCCATGTTCCATTCGGAAGATAATACTCTCCCACGGAATCCTCCCTGAAAATTGGAGCCACAAGAATAGAATCCCCCAGCATATACTGCATATCCAGATCTTTTACTCCCACCTCCTGTGGAAACTCCAGAATCATCGGACGCATCATCGGAATGCCTGTCTCGTGGGAATACACAGCCATGCGATACAGATACGGCATCATCCGGCACTTTAAATTTACAAAGAATCTTACCACATCACAGGCTTCTTCGTCGAACAGCCATGGCACACGGTAGCTGGTTGAGCCATGCAGACGGCTATGGGAAGAAAAGATACCAAACTGCAGCCATCTCTTATAAATATCCGGTGTTGCAGTCTGCTCAAATCCGGAAATATCATGACTCCAGAATGAGAATCCGCTCATGGCAAAACTTAATCCGCCACGCAGCGTCTCTGCCATGGATGGATAAGTTGCGGAACAATCTCCACCCCAATGTACCGGGAACTGCTGTCCTCCGGCTGTAGCACTTCTTGCAAAAAGAACAGCTTCTCCTTCACCCTTAACCTCTTTGAGTAATCCAAAAACTGCCTGATTATACAAAAATGTATAATAATTGTGCATACTTACCGGATCCGCTCCGTTATGATATGTCACATCAATCGGAATCCGCTCGCCAAAGTCTGTCTTAAAGCAGTCTACGCCCATATCAAGAAGTGTACGCAGTTTATCGGTATACCATTTCGTAGCTGCAGGATTTGTAAAGTCTACCAATGCCATGCCCGGCTGCCAGAAATCCAGCTGGCGCGGTCCTTTTCCATCTTTACGCATAACAAAGTATCCATGTTCTAATCCTTCCCGGAAGAAGTCGGTTCCCTGCGCAATATATGGATTAATCCAGCAGCAGATTTTCAAACCTTTTTCGGTCTTATACCGGTGCAGCATTTCCTCCACATCACTGAAGGTCTCATCATCCCAGGTAAAGTCGCACCAATGAAAGGCTTTCATCCAGTAACAGTCAAAATGGAATACCCGAAGCGGAATATTTCTCTCTGCCATTCCATCAATAAAAGAACTTGTTGTCTTTTCATCATAGTTTGTCGTAAAGGAAGTTGTCAACCACAAACCAAAACTCCATGCCGGAGGAAGTGCCGGTTTTCCAGTCATATCGGTATAACGGCTTAAAATTTCTTTTGGTGACGGTCCATAGATCAGATGATACCGGATTTCCTCTCCCGGAACGGAAAATCCCACATACTCTACTTTTTCACTTGCAACCTCAAATGAAACGGGTGTTGTATGATCCACAAAAATTCCATAACCCTCATTTGTCATGTAAAACGGAATATTTTTATATGCGACTTCGGAAGCTGTTCCTCCGTCCTCATTAAACATATTGATTACCTGTCCGTTCTTGACAAATGCAGTAAACTGTTCGCCAAATCCATATACTCTCTCCCCTGCTTTTAATGAAAGTTCTGCCACCATGTATGGTTTGTAATCTTCTGCCAGATAGTTTTCCTGCGGCAGAACCGATGCTGGTTTTCGATCATAACGGATATATCCGAGGTTTCTCAGCCCACTGTCTGTAAGGATTTTTCCATTTGCCTCAAACCGGTAAAATCCATTGGTCCGGTTATAGCGAACGGTCACATCCCCGGTTTCGAGAACCGCTTCCTGTTCGGTAATGGTAACTTCAAACGGTACGTTCTCCTGCTGAAGTTCAAAACGGGCCTCTCCATTCTCATATCCCTCGTAATGCTTTGCTTTCACCAAAATATTGTTTTTTGCATATGCAATAAAATCAATGGTAATTGTGGAGATATTCATGGCATCTGCCCGATTTAATACGGGACGTTCCGGTGCCACAATCTGCATGCCATATGCAGTCTTCTTTGCATAAAATCCCTGTGATGCATAAGAGGCATTTGCCCGCTCACTTCTTACCCAAAAACCCTCTGTAAATTTCATTTGTTATACCTTCCTTTCTCTACAAAAAATGTGGCACAGTCTGTCCGGACTGTGCCACATTTAAAAACTACCTCATATACGCGTTCTACTGTGCGCCATCAATAGCCTTCCACTGTGATTCAGCATCTTCTGTTACAGGATATCCGTTAAATCCAATATTCAGATCCGGATTGATGGATAAGCAGTCTGCCTCAATCCATGCGCCCTGTCCTAATACCATTGCTGCTTTGCCTGTACCAAATGCAGATTCCTCACCGTCAAGTGCGA
>DLQV01000065.1 GCA_002474415.1 Lachnospiraceae bacterium UBA7598 | reverse complement strand
ACGATCAGGACCGGTCTGATCCCGCCCTGTTCACTGCCGACCACCGGTCTTAAATCCGCATAATATACATCGCCACGTCTCATGAAATACAACGCTCCTTTTTTGTTCTTTTTCAAAAGTATTTCCAAAAAATTCATGTTGTATTCTTTTAGATGTTATTCATAATCCGTAAAATAATCTTTCGCTGCCACGATCTCCCCGTTTTTCACAAAGGCACGCGGTACTCTCTTGGAAATATCACAGGCAAGTTCATAGTTAAAGCGTCCGCTCAGATCGCCAAGCTCTTCCATTGTGATCTTTTCTGTATCGTCCGTTCCGATCAGTGTTACTTCATCTCCCATGGAAACAGGCATGATGTCCGTTACATCGACCATAAACTGATCCATGCAGACTCTTCCGCAGATTGGTGCTTTTTTTCCATGAATGAGAACATATCCTTTATTGGAAAGCCCTCTTGCATAACCATCCGCATAGCCAACCGGAATGGTTGCAATTCTTTTTTCTGACGGTGTCTCATAAATGCCGCCATAACTGATCTTACGTCCTTTTTCCAGTGTCTTGATAAAAGCAATATGGCTCTTTAAGGACATCACCGGATGAAGGGAAATATTGTGTGCCACTTCCTCCGACGGCCACATGCCATAAAGAGTGATTCCTGCTCTTACCATATCCATATTTGCCTCCGGAATTTCTACAATTCCGGCACTGTTAGAGCAATGATGGATCGGTATTTTGACATTCCGTTCCTCCAACATTGCAATCATCTTCTGAAAAAGTGCAATCTGCTTTTTGGTTGGAGTTTTATCATACTCATCCGCCTGGGCAAAATGTGTAAAAATTCCTTCGATCTCAATATTCGGAAGTTTTGCAATCCTTGCGATCAAGTCCGCACTGTCTTCGGTAACCTGCAGACCAATCCGGCTCATTCCTGTATCAATCTTAATATGAATGTGACAGGTTTTATTTTTGCTGACCGCAATATCGGAAAGTTTTTTTGCAGCTTCATATTCACAGATCGCCGGACGTATTTCTTTCTCAACGATAAGGTCATAATGTTCCGGAAAACTGATTCCAAGGATCAGGATCGGTTTTTTTCGTCCATCTGCAATCAGCATTTCCGCTTCATCCGCAGTTGCCACTGCAAATCCCCATACATATGGAAGATCTTCAATTGTTTTTGCTACCGTCAGTGCCCCGTGACCATACGCATCTGCTTTGATAACAGCCGCAATTTTAGTTCCTTCCTTGATATTATTATGCATAGATTCCATATTATAGCGCAGAGCATCCAGATCAATGCCTGCATAAACACGATTTTTTTTCATGATTTTTCTACCTCTTTGAGTCCCTCTATGATATCGGATGCCATCATTCCACGGACTCCACATTTTTCTTTTGCGGCATCTCCCGCCAGCCCATGCACATACACCCCAAGAGGTGCTGCGTCTCTTGCCTTCATTCCCTGTGCTAAAAGAGAACCGATGATACCAGCTAAAACATCGCCACTGCCCGCAGTTGCCATGCCATTATTTCCAGATAAATTGATATAGGTCATGCCATCTGGAATAGCCGTAACCGTATGAAAATCTTTTAATACACAAATGGTATGGAACTTTCTGGCAAATGTTTCTGCGGATGTTTCCAATGTCATCTGGATCTGTGAAACCGGACTGCAAATCAGCCGGGACATCTCTCCGAGATGAGGGGTTACAATTACATCTGCTTTTGTCTGTTCTAACAATTCCATCTGCCCGGCAAGAATATTCAGCGCATCCGCATCCAGCACCAGCGGAACCTGACACTGTCTGAGCACTGCCGTAACCATTTGCTGTGCATTCTGTTCCATTCCAATTCCCGGACCTAAAACCACGGCATCTGCCCATTGTAACTGTTTCATTAACAGGGATTGCTCCCATTGGTCCGGATACGTGACAAGAACCGCTTCCGGAACCTTTGTCTGCAAAGCGATCCGGTTCTGTTCACAGGTAAATACCCGCACCAGACCACTTCCCATACGATAGGCAGCCTTTGCACAAAAACATGCCGCTCCGGACATATTAACACTTCCAGCGATAATTAGCAACTTTCCGTAAGAACCTTTATTCGTATGCGGCCTGCGGACCGGAAGTCTTTTTAAATCTTCCGGTTCTAATACCGCTGTACGTGGTTTATGTTCCAGCCAGCTTTCCTGTGTGATTCCCATGGAAACCACATGCACATTTCCGCAATATGCATTGCCCGGCCATAGATATTGTCCTTTTTTTCCAAAAGAAAACGTAATCGTATCATCTGCCTGAAAAGCTGTGCCAAGTACCGCACCATCGTCAGAACAGATCCCGGAAGCGATATCCACAGCAACTTTCCATCCGGATAACTGATTGAGCACGTCAATATCGTTTGCAAGCCCTCCGGATATTTTCCGGGACAGGCCGGTTCCAAACAGGGCATCAATAACTACATCATAGGATGTGCCCACTACGGACGCACTTTGCACCACAGGTATCTGATAAGCATTACAGATCTGTTTTTGAACATCATAGGATGGACTAATCCGATGTCCTTCTTCTTCTCCTGCCAGCCATATCGACACCAGAATGCCCTGTTCCCGCAAAAGTCTGGCAATGGCAAGTCCGTCTCCGCCGTTATTTCCGCTTCCACAGGCAATTAACGCCGTAGAGAGTTTATTTTGTTTAAGCAATAAAAGCTTCCTCACAAAAGCCATCGAAGCCTGTTCCATCAATACCAGTTCCGGTACATGAAACACCTGCGATGTATTCTGATCCAGAAGCTTCATTTCTTTTCCCGATACAAGATAACGCAAGATTTCTAATTCTCCTCTTCCTTTTGTGATTCTTTCGTATCGTCTTCTTTATTTTCAGAACTGTCCTCTTCCTCCTCATTTTCATAGTGGATATCGAACAGATCCAGAGTAGATGGTCCAAAAATGTCATGTAAATACGCGTATATCTCACGATTGTTAATATCCCGGTTCTGCTTACGGATGATATTTTTCTTCAGATCTACACGCACCTGATTAATCCATGCATCAATTTCATCGGATTCCTTCTTATTGACACGTATTTTCTCATAAAAATAACTCATACTCTGAAGCATCAGTTTCCGGTTGACATCATTGATCTGACGTGGAATTTCCAACAGTTCATCTTCGGTTTCTTCCATTTTCTGATTCGTTTCGTCAATCAGCCGCTTGTCTTCGTCCAGCTTTTTTTCCCGCTGTGCGTCCAGGTCTTTGGTCGTTGTTCCATCCATGTTTGCGACAATGCTCTCCATCAGTTGTTTCTTTACTTTTTTCAACTGTTTTAATTCTTCGTTCAGTTTTCCCTGTCTGGCAAGCAGAGCATTCAGCTCATTTTCCGTTTCGTGAATCTCATCCGGCTTTCCATGCACAGCAAAAAGCCGATGCCACTTTTCATCAAGCACAAGAATCGGCACCTGTTTGTCTGCCAGTGCTTTTTTAAATTCTTCATCATCCTTCATCGTATCACCTCTTTGTGTGCTACTTGGAGTTCTTTACGATATTATATGACAATTGCATCAGACTGTCCGACAAATGAACATTCTCGACAACCACACTTTTATCACTCAGATCTAGATCCACATGGGCAAAATTCCAGATTGCGCGGATTCCTAGGTTAACGAGATGTTGTGCAGTATCTTCTGCCTTTTCTTTTGGGAGCGTCAAGGCTGCGATGTCTACTTTGTTTTTTTTACAGTAATTATCCAGTTCATCCATCATATAAATCGGAATATCACGAACGGTCTGCCCCTTTAAAGAAGGTTTTACATCAAACAATGCAGTAATGATAAACCCAAACCGTTCAAATTTTACGTAATTTGTGATCGCCTGACCAAGATTTCCGGCGCCGATCATGATAATATTATGGGTTTCGTTTAATCCAAGTATTTTTCCGATCTCATCATACAGATATTTTACATTATATCCGTATCCCTGTTGTCCAAATCCGCCAAAATTATTCAAATCCTGACGAATCTGAGAAGCCGTCACCATCATCCGGTGACTCAAATCATTGGAGGAAATGCGTTCAACGCCTTCCTCCAACAATTCTCCCAAATAACGATAATATCTGGGCATACGACGGATGACAGCTTGTGAGATTTCCTTTTCCACAATTTCATCCTCCAATCCTTTTATTTACGAAAGAGAAGCTTCCAATTCTGTCCGAATTGCCTTGATAAAGTTTTCACTGTTTAATACAACTGGATTCTCAATCGTTGTGATCAAAGCAAGATCTTTTGTCATCTTTCCGGATTCAATCGTCTTTAAGCATGCTGCTTCCAGTTTATCTGCAAAATCGCAGAGTGCCTGATTTTTATCCAATTCCCCGCGTTTTCTGAGCGCTCCTGTCCATGCGAAAATGGTTGCAACAGAGTTTGTGGAAGTCTCCTCTCCCTTCAGATGCTTATAATAATGTCTCTGAACAGTTCCATGTGCAGCTTCATACTCATAATATCCATGTGGGGATACAAGTACGGAAGTCATCATGGCAAGAGAACCAAATGCGGAACTGATCATATCACTCATGACATCACCGTCATAGTTTTTACATGCCCAGATAAATCCGCCTTTTGACTTCATAACACGTGCAACCGCATCATCGATCAAGGTGTAGAAATACTCGATTCCGGCCTTTTCAAACGCATCCTTGTAGTTCTTCTCAAATACTTCCTGGAATATGTCTTTGAATGTATGATCATATTTTTTGGAAATCGTATCCTTTGTTGCAAACCACAGATCCTGTTTTGTATCCAGTGCATATTTAAAGCAGCTATGTGCAAAACTTTCAATGGAATCGTCCAGGTTATGCTGTCCCTGTAATACACCGGCTCCGGTAAAATTATGAATCAGTTCACGTACGATGGTTCCATCCTCGGCAGTAAATACCAGCTCAGCTTTTCCTGGTCCCGGAACTTTCATTTCAGCTGCTTTATATACATCGCCATATGCATGTCTTGCAATGGTAATTGGCTTCTCCCAGGTCTTTACATTTGGCTCAATTCCCTTAACGACGATCGGTGCACGGAATACCGTTCCATCAAGCATGGCACGGATGGTTCCGTTCGGGCTCTTCCACATCTCTTTTAAATTATATTCCGTCATTCTTGCGGCATTCGGAGTGATCGTTGCGCATTTTACTGCAACACCATATTTCTTTGTCGCATTTGCAGAATCAATCGTTACCTGATCGTTTGTCCGGTTACGTTCTTCCAGTCCCAGATCATAATACTCTGTTTTCAGATCAATAAATGGAAGTAACAGCTCATCCTTGATCATTTTCCAGAGGATTCTTGTCATTTCATCTCCATCCATCTCTACCAGTGGTGTTGTCATTGTAATCTTGCTCATCGCTTCATTCTCCTTTATTTTATTTCATCAGATTTTCCCAACCGATTTTATCCATGTTGGATATCGTATTGCGGATATGGAGTCTGGCACACTCCTCCGCTGTCTTGGCATCTCTCGCCTTTAATGCCTCGGCAATCGCCCGGTGTTCATTGATCGACGCATGGGCCCGTGCTTTTTCTTCCAGTGTGATCCGCCGGATCCGCTGCAGATAATGATGATAATCCCGAAGTACACGTGTCAGCTCTTTGCTGGCACACGCCTCATATACGATTTCATGAAAACGGTTATCCAATTCTAGGATCTGATCCCAGTTTTCTTTGGAATAGTGAAAATCGGATAAAAATACGATTTCTTCCAATTCCTCTATCTGCTCCTGCGTGATCCTTTCTGCTGCCCAGCGGGCACACAGTCCCTCTAAAAGCGTCCGTATCTCATAGATATCTTTGATATCCTGAAGGGTAACCCCTTCTACAAACGCTCCCTTGTTTGGAATGATATGTACCAGTCCCTCCAGTTCCAGCTGACGAAGTGCTTCCCTGACAGGCGTTCTGCTCACTCCAAGATCGTCGCCAATATTCTTTTCCTTCAATTCCTCATTCGCCTGATATTTTCCATTTAAAATATCCTCACGAATGGAATGAAAAACCTTGGCACTTAATGAATAATGATCTTCTGCCATAATTTCACCTTATATAATATCGAATTTTTGTCTATAACACAATACCAAGCTCTTTACAAACGGAAGTAATTTCTACAACAAGTTCCTGATCTGTCATAACTGTCACGCGTCCGTCATCGTATTGTGTGTCTACCCAGTCTTTGATCCGATGTACCAGTTCTGAGTTTTTGTCCACTTTCCGGTCATCCGGTAAATGATAATAATTGTTGATCCAGTGCGCAATCCCTGCAAGACCGGAGGTATTTGATACTGCTACCAGAGGTGGACGATTTAAAAATTTTCCGGTATCGAAGATATTGTAGATCTCCTCATTTTTCAGTAATCCGTCTGCATGAATGCCGGCTCTTGTCACATTAAAGTTGCTTCCGACAAACGGTGTCTGTGGCGGCTGTTTGTATCCCAGCTCTTTCTCGTAATACTCGGAAAGTTCTGTGATCACGGTCGTATCCATACCGTCAAGAGTGCCGCGCAGCTGGGCATACTCAAATACCATGGCTTCCAGAGGCGTATTACCGGTACGCTCTCCGATTCCG
>DLQV01000242.1 GCA_002474415.1 Lachnospiraceae bacterium UBA7598 | reverse complement strand
ACCGGAGTTTCTTCCAGATTTACAAATTCCGTACCATGCGGATTGATACACCGAAGGATGTGCCGACACATATGCTGGAGAATCCGGAGCAGTACATCACAAAGGTAGGAAAATTTCTGCGCAAAACCAGTCTGGATGAACTGCCACAGATTTTTAATATCTTCAAAGGAGAAATGAGTATCGTAGGACCGCGGCCGGCACTGTGGAATCAGGATGATCTGGTAGCAGAGCGTGAGAAATATGGTGCCAATGATGTGACACCGGGGCTGACCGGGTGGGCACAGATCAATGGCAGAGATGAACTGGAGATTCCGGACAAGGCAAGACTGGATGGCGAATATGTCAAACATCTGGGACCATGGATGGATCTGAAATGTTTTCTTGGCACAATTGGCTCCGTGCTCATGCACGATGGCGTGGTTGAAGGTGGAACCGGCGAACTGAACAAAGCGGAAGAAGAGACAGAAGCACACAAAAGCGGACTGGTCGATCCACAGAAACTGAAGAGAGAAATTGTATTAGGCGGAGCAGTGGCAGCAACCGCACTGGCAGTATTTTTGGCTGTAATTCACCATATTTTACATAAGGGAGAGGACCGGAAAAAGAAAAAAGGAAACATTCCGGGAGTGGTGTTTGGCCTGGCAACAGTAACAGCGCTTGCAGCAACCATATATGTAAATAAAAAACGCAAAGTGCAACTGGCATTGGAACCGGAACAAACAACACAGAGTAGCGCGAAAAAGAAAAACATTGCAAAAGACGCAGAAGAAAGTGAAAATGGCAGGAGAAAAAAGAAGATTCTGATTACCGGAAGCGACAGTTATGTGGGAACTTCTGTGGAGGCATGGCTGAAACAATGGCCGGAGTACTACCAGGTTGACACATTGGATATGAGAACAGAAACATGGCGGACGTACGATTTTTCTGCATATGATGTGGTCTATCATGTGGCGGGAATCGCACATGCAGATGTAGGACAGGTGTCGGAAGAAGAAAAGAGGCAGTATTACCGTGTGAATACAGATCTGGCAGTAGAGACAGCCGAAAAAGCCAAAAAGGAAGGCGTGCAGCAGTTTATCTTTATGTCTTCCATGATTGTATACAGTGGATGCGAAGAAACGAAAATTACAGAAAATACAATTCCAAAACCATTGAATTTCTATGGAGACAGCAAATGGCAGGCGGATCAGAAAATACAGGCACTGGCAGATGAACGTTTTAAGGTTGTCGTATTGCGCCCACCGATGATTTACGGAAAGGGATCGAAGGGAAATTATTCACAGCTTGCAAAACTGGCAGGAAAGCTTCCGGTATTTCCGATTGTACAGAATCAGCGTTCCATGCTTTATATAGAAAATCTGGCACAGTTTGTCAAACTGATGATCGACAACGAAGAGACCGGAGTGTTTTTTCCGCAGAACGAGCAGTATATCAATACTTCGGATCTGGTGCAGATGATCGCCATGGTAAAAGGGCATCGTCTTGTGATGGTTCCTGGAACGGGCTGGGCCGTCCGGCTGATGAGGAAGGTCCCAGGAAAAATCGGCACCCTGACGGACAAAGCGTTTGGTGACAGTGTGTACGATATGCAGATGAGTGAATATAAGGAAGAATATCGTGTGTGCGGCTGGAAAGAATCGGTAAGAAGGACGGAAAGATAAAAAGATTGAATCATGAAATGGGTTTGTGGTAAGCTATAGGATAGGCAATGGAATCTGTAGAAATGAGCAGAGTAGGGGAAAGGAAAAGAACGTGATAAAAGAAGAAATGATAGATGATGATATTGAACTGGAAAATTCGGAAGAATTGGATCAGTTAGAATACACAGAAGAAACAGATGAACCTATATTTTCGAGCGTTAAGGTGACAAAAAAAGATTTTTCTATTTTTGAGTTACATCGCAAGTTTAAACAAAAAAAACTGATCCTTGATGTAGATTTTCAAAGAAAAAGCGTGTGGTCGCCAAAGCAGAAATGTGAGTTGATTGAGAGTATACTGATGGGGCTTCCTCTTCCTATCTTTTATTTTAAACAACAGGATAACGCAACCTATGTGGTTGTAGACGGAAAACAACGGCTTACAGCACTTTTTGAATACCTGGACAATGAATTTGTTTTGAAAGGATTAAAAATCCTTACATTTTTAAATGGAAAGAAGTTTAAAGATTTAGTAGATGAATATAGCATTTATCAGACTCAGCTGGAAGATTATCAGGTGTATTCCCATGTAATTCTGCCACCTACACCGGATAAAATCTTATTTGGAATTTTTGACCGTGTAAACAGAGGTGGAACAAAACTGAATAAGCAGGAAATTCGTAATGCTTTATATCATGGAAAAGGATTAGATTGTATTAATGAAATCACAGAGTCAGATGTGTTTATAACTTCGACCGGAATAAACCCGGAAAAAGATAAGAGAATGAAAGGATCATATTTGATTACAAGATTTCTTGCATTTTATTTATTGTTTAAGGATGAGGTACCCGGTGAATATGGAGGAAATATTGATGACCTGTTAGAAAAGACTCTTACTGTTTTAAATAAAATGGTAGATCCGGAACTGAACAAGATAAAAAAAATGGTAAAAGAATTATTGGGGAAGGCATATGATATTGGTGGGAGGGGAGCATACCGAAAAGATATGAATCCGTCAAATCCAATTAATATGAACATATTTGAATCAACATTATATTACATATATCTGATAAAAAATAAAAAAAATTATGCAAAT
>DLQV01000156.1:3280-12844 GCA_002474415.1 Lachnospiraceae bacterium UBA7598 | reverse complement strand
ATGAAGAAATAAGAAATAAATACCTTGGCGATGATTATAAATTGCCGGATCAGGCAAAATCTTATTACGAATTGGACGCAAAAGGTATTTCCCGATTAGAACTTACAAGTGAAAATTACAACGATATTATGAAAATAAAGGGAATGCCATCATCCTGTTTAAGCGGAAGTTATGGAGGACAGGTCATACAAAATATGAAAGATATGATGGATTCCTACTATTCCGGGGAAATGTCCGCAGAGGACGTACAACAGAGGATAAAAAATATTTGTATGGAGATGCGTGTAGAAATGGTTCAGCAGAGATATACAAATGGATACAATGCAAAAGATAATCAGCAGATATTGGAAGAAATATATGGCTTTCTGCAGAAAATCAATGTGAATGCCGCTTACGCTGCAAATGAAAGGGAAGGAGCAGAAATAGCAGCCAGATATGGTGGTGTGGATGATTATGATTGGATGTATTATAATTCAGACTATTATTACAAAGAAGAAGATATGAGAAACAGCATCCGGCAGACCATTCATGAAATGAGTAGGGAATGGGAAACGGAAGATGTTGATTTTGATAAAGTGGAACAAAGTCCGGATTTGGCACTTGCAGGAGGTACTGACTATAATAAAGTATGGCAGCACCATGCATTTCAGGGGCGTGTGATCAGCATGACAGATATCAATTCTATACCGCCGAAAAACTTTAAATTTTTCTATCAGTCGAAAAAAGTTCCGGGCTGGGATGAGAACAACCGGCTGGAATACCAAAAGGGATATGTGGAAATTTCATATAAGAATAAAACATGGTTGGCAGATGTACCATATGATATCTATGGGGACACGCAGATCGGTTTTTATCATATGCAGAATTTCATGGACAAGTATCTGTCTGGCGATATCGAGAAGGAATGCAGGGATTTTCTGAGTAAATTTGATATATTCACAGAAATATGGGCATCTACAAAAGGGGATGATATGTGGGCTAATTGTAGGTAAATATGATGGATGAAATTTCAGTATTAGCAGAAATATAGAATAGTTGGTGGTATGGAGAGATATGTGGTTGAAACAAAAATTTGCTAGGTGGATGTATTTTTACGTTAGGATTTTACGCATGTAGCTAACAAAAGGTACACCAATTTACAACTTTTTCTGAAAAAAATGTCGTACAGGGTTATCTGATGTATAATGGATTTCCTAAAAAACAAGCTGGTTTTACAGGTTTCGCCCGGTCAGACGTTCTTCAAAATAAATTTCCAGCTGGGAATGGATCGGACCCCAGTCCTGCCTGTGGCCAGTTAATTTTTTCGTGATATCCATGGTTGCCAGATATAGCATTTTTAAAAGGCTGTCATCCGACGGAAAAACCGTTTTGCTTTTGGTCATTTTCCGGAGCTGACGGTTGAATCCTTCAATTGCATTGGTGGTATAAATCAACCGTTTTACAGCTTTCAAATCAGCCATCAATTTTTTGATGGCTTTGTATGAAACAAACTTCGTCGAATTACGGATCTGATGAATGGTACACTGCTGTATCTCTGTTTTTGGATAAACAGCCTCGATTGCCTGTGGAAATCCATTCAAACCATCAACACATGCAATCAGGATATCCTCAACTCCTACCTGTCTCCTTGTAAACAGCATTTCTTAAAAACTAAGTATATCATATCATGAAGAATTTTAGATGACAAGAATTCACAAGACAACATTTCACAGTTGACTGTAACATGATAAAAATTGAAATTAATATTGCGCATAATCAAAGAATGTAGCAGAATGAAGGTGCGCATAATCAAAAAGTATGGAATTTCGTGCATTCCTCCATATATGGTAATGATGCTGTAAAAAGAAAAGTGGAGATAACAAACATTATGATCAAAAACATCGTAAAAGGCAAACAAATTTTTTCTAAAAAAGCAACCCCTGCAACAGAAGCCGACAGGCAGGTAATCACCGATCTCTTAGACACCCTGCGTGCCAACCGGGAAATCTGTGTCGGCATGGCTGCAAATATGATCGGTGTAAACAAAGCAATTATCGTTGTAGCGGCCGGACCGTTTCAGTTTGCAATGGTAAATCCCGTGATAACAAAGAAGTCCGGGGAGTATCAGACCGAGGAAAGCTGCCTGTCACTCGACGGAGCCAGAAACTGTACCAGATATAAAGAAATCGAAGTGGATTATCAGGATCAGGATTTTAAACCACAGCACGGAAAATATTCCGGATGGACGGCGCAGATCATCCAGCATGAAATTGATCATTGCAACGGAATTATCATTTAACCGGGAAAGGGAAAAGATGAAAGAAGAAAAGAACGAGATAAGATGGGACAGGCTTCTGGCAGTTCGCACCACTGGCAGAGACGATACAAATGCGGATCAGTATCGTTATCCTTATGAACCTACGCCTTATTCGGTTTTGGAACGTCTGGCAAACAGTGGTCTGATTCGAAAGGAAAACACATTGCTCGACTACGGCTGCGGAAAAGGAAGAGTTGATTTTTTTATGGCATATCAAACCAGATGTCAGTCCATCGGTGTCGAATATAACGAGCGAATTTATGAAAAGGCTATGAACAACAAAGAGTCTGCCGTGGCTTCCGGCAGGGTATCATTTGCACTTGCGAATGCAGAGCGGTATACAGTTCCGGAAGCAGTGGACCGGATTTATTTTTTTAATCCTTTTTCGCTGGAACTGCTGAAAAAAGTAATTGCCCGGATTTTGAATTCTTATTATGAAAACAGGAGAACAGTAAAGTTGTTTTTCTATTATCCGTCCGATGAATACATAGCTTATCTGATGACTGTAGAGGAATTGTTGTTTTCCGATGAAATCGATTGCAGAGATCTGTTTGATGGAAACAATGCGCGGGAAAAAATAGTGATATTTGAAATTGCTGGTTAACTGCGTGGTCTGTTCAGAGGGATGGATTTGCGGGGACATTTTTCTCAATTATATTTTCTTCCGTCACATAGAGAAAACTTATACCTAAACAAACTCCTCCGCAAATCCGTCCTTCTGAAGAAACCCCAAAGGCCCAAGCCCATGTAAAACTGGTAGTTGTAAATAAATGTGCAATATGCTAATATGTAGAAAGTTTCATAAAAAGATGATTGGTGCCTGCCGTATAAAACCGCTTTGCATGGAATGCAAGGGAATTTGTATGCGCAGGGTAAAAGGGAAACAGGTGCAAATCCTGTACGAACTCGTCACTGTAATTAGGGAGTAACTGCAAGGAGCACATCGCATGAGAAATCCGCTGGCGCGGATGCGATGTACGTAGGAAATGCAGCTTGGGCTGCATTTCAAGAAGGAGCACATCGCATGAGAAATCCGCTGGCGCGGATGCGATGTACGTAGGAAATGCAGCTTAGGCTGCATTTCAAGTGTCACTGACGCAACAATTGCGTTGGGAAGGCAAAGCATGTTTACGATGATCTATGAGCCAGGAAACCTGCCAATGATCTGGTACAGAAAGTTTTTTACTTTCAGATCACGAGTCATTGATCGTACTGCATGTTACAGAAAACTGTTTGAGATAAATATCCACAGGCAGTTTCTTTTTGCATGGATTGATCGCTCCTTCCGGACAGTTCCGGGTGGGGCTTTTCTTTTGATACTTTGGATGGCGTGTGATCTTATGAGCTGAAGAAACCCGCCAACCCAAGGAGTACATCGCATGAAAAATCCACAGGACGGATGCGATGTACACAGGAAATGCAGCCGATACTGCATTTCAAGAAGGAGAGAATTATGAAAAAGAAAACACTTGCATTGTTTCTGACATGTGCGCTGGCTGTAGGAATGCTCGCAGGATGCGGAAGCAAAGACACCAAAGACAACAATCAGGTAGAAAATTCACAGGACACAGAGTCTGCAACAGACGATCAGGCAGCCGCAGATAAAGTCGCAAAACTGATCGATGCGATCTATGTGCAGGAGAGAACGGATAAAACAGATGAGCAGTGTGCAGCTGCAAAAGCTGCATGGGACAAGCTGACGGATGCACAGAAAGCACTTGTTTCCGGCGAGAATGCAGATCCGGATTATTTCGGCAGAGATACTGGTGATGCTTCCAAGGATGATCCGTTAAACGAGGATAATATCGGAGATAACGAAATCCTTGTTGTAAGTTTTGGTACATCTTTCAACGACAGTCGTGTTGCAGATATCGGTGGCGTAGAAAAAGCCATTCAGGCAGCAAATCCAGACTGGGCAGTCCGCAGAGCATTTACCGCTCAGATCATTATCAATCACGTACAGGCAAGAGATGGCGAGAAGATCGACAACGTAGACCAGGCATTACAGAGAGCTGTTGATAACGGTGTAAAAAATCTGGTGATTCAGCCGACACATCTGATGCACGGTGCAGAGTATGATGAACTTGTTGGAGAGCTGGATGCATATAAGGATAAGTTTGAGAAGGTTGTTGTTGCAGAACCGTTACTTGGTGAAGTAGGAAAAGATGCAACCGTAATCAACGATGACAAGAAGGCAGTCGCAAAAGATATTACAGCACAGGCAGTAAAGACTGCCGGATACGATTCACTGGATGCAGCAAAGAAGGACGGTACTGCATTTGTATTCATGGGACACGGTACTTCCCATTCTGCAAAGATCAGTTACAGCCAGATGTCTACACAGATGGGCAAGCTTGGATATGACAATGTCTTTATCGGAACTGTAGAGGGTGAGCCGGAAGAGACTTCCTGTGAAAATGTAATCAAGGCAGTCAAGGACGCAGGTTACAAGAAAGTCATTCTTCGTCCGCTTATGGTTGTTGCCGGAGATCATGCAAACAATGACATGGCCGGAGACGATGATGATTCTTGGAAGAGCCAGTTCACTGCAAGCGGCAATTTCGACAGTGTTGATACACAGATTGCCGGACTTGGTGAGATTGAAGCTATTCAGAAACTTTATGTAGAGCATACAAAAAAAGCAATTGAGTCACTTGGAAAAGTTGCCAAGTCTGCTTCTTCTAGCGTGGTATCCGCGCTGGAGGACGGCACTTATACCGCAAAGTTTAATACGGACAGCAGCATGTTTCATGTCAATGAGGCAGACAATGGATGCGGAACCCTTACCGTAAAAGATGGAAAGATGACCATTCATATTCGCCTGGTATCCAAGAAAATTGTAAATCTGTTTCTGGGAAGCGCAAAAGATGCAGCAAAAGACGGTGCAAAACTTTTACAGCCGACAACAGACAAAGTAAAATATGACGATGGAACTACAGAGGAAGTTTACGGATTTGATGTGCCGGTAGAGGCGATTGACAAAGAGTTTGATCTGGCAATTCTTGGAACTAAGGGAACCTGGTATGATCATAAAGTCAGTGTATCAGACCCGAAAGCAGAATAATAATAATATAGAAGAGAAGAAAGCAACATGAAGAAGAAATTTGCAGCAATCCTTTTGACAATGTGTATGTGCGTATCCGCTTTTTACGGGTGTGGTACGTCTGCAAAGAAACAAAATACCGGGCAGGGAACGGAAAACGCAACGCAGGCAGCGACAGAGGAAACGCAGGATAAACAGTTAGAAGACGGAGAATATACCGTAGATGTCGCATTGGAAGGCGGAAGCGGCAGAGCCAGTGTGAACTCACCGGCGAAAGTGACGGTCAAAGACGGACAGACATATGCAACCATTGTCTGGAGCAGTACCCATTACGATTACATGCTGGTCGATGGCAAAAAATATACAAATGAGAATGAGGGCGGAAATTCAACGTTTACATTTCCGATTGCCGGAGTTCCGTGTAAGATGGATGTAGTAGGAGATACTACAGCTATGAGCCAGCCGCATGAGATTGATTACACCCTGACATTTTCTTTTGCAAAAGATGTAAGTTTTAAAGATCTGAAACAGACCGGGCAGGTAAAATTGTCCTATGCCGATCAGTTTCAGATCGATGAATATGGAAATTATAAGCTGATTACGATCGTGGACAACGGTCGTTTTTTGCTTATTCCGAAAGGTGTTCCGGTGCCAACGGATGTACCGGAGGATGTAACTGTTTTACAGCAGCCGTTAAACCATGTGTATCTTGTATCGTCTGCAGTGATGGATCTGGTCTGTCAGACCGGAGGGCTGTCGCACGTTGCGTACACGGCACTCAGGGAAAATGACTGGTACGTGCAGAAGGCGAAGGATGCCATGGCGGACGGTTCTTTGGTTTATGCCGGAAAATACAGTGCGCCGGATTACGAACAGCTGTTGCAGGGGGGCTGCACATTTGCCATTGAAAATACGATGATCACGCACAATCCTGAGGTAAAGGAAAAACTTGAAGAACTTGGAATTAAGGTGATGGTCGAGCGTTCCAGTTATGAAAAGCACCCACTGGGACGGCTGGAATGGATCAAACTGTTCGGTATTCTGTTTGGAAAACAACAGCAGGCAGATGACTATTTTAATAAACAGGTAAAACGTGTGAAACCGATTATGGGAAAAAAGAGTACCGGGAAAAAGGTGGCCTTTTTTGCGGTTTCTTCGGACGGGACAATTACTGTGCGCAAGCCAAATGACTATGTCTCTGCGATGATTGGACTTGCAGGCGGTACCTATTCCCTTGGAAATTATACGGATGAAGAAAAAAATGCGCTTTCCACAATGAAAATGCAGATGGAAGATTTTTATTCTGCGGAGGTCGATGCGGATGTGCTGATCTACAACGGAACGATTGAGGGGGAATTGACGTCCATCGATGAGCTGGTAAAGAAAAACAGCCTGTTTGCGGATTTTAAGGCTGTAAAAAGCGGACAGGTGTATACAACAGGAAGCAATTTTTACCAGCAGTCTACCGGAACCTGTGATTTTATTGAGGATCTGAATCAGATTCTGACGGGAGACGGGGATGGAACGTACCGGTTTCTGAAGAAATTGCAGTGAACCTTAACGTACGGATGTATAAGTAATAACAATTCCTGCACAGATAAAATATAGTTGGGGATTGCCGAAAAAAGAAGGAAGAATTGTCGTAATGCATGAGGAGCAGAACATGAGATCACAGATAAAAGGAAAAAAGAATAACTCCAGGACAGAAACAAACAGAACACTTCGTTATCTGGTTTCTTTTCTTGTGATCATGGGATTACTGGTCGTTCTGTTTTTCTGGAATATCGGTGTTGGAAGTGTGGAAATGTCCTTTTCCGATTTCCTGCGCGTGCTGACAAAGCATCAGCCGGATTCCACATTATATCAGATTGTCTGGAAAATTCGTCTGCCCCGTATCATTGCGGCAGTTCTGCTTGGCGGGGCACTTTCCGTATCCGGTTTTCTGTTACAGAGTTTTTTCCAAAATCCAATTGCAGGACCGTATGTGCTTGGAATTTCCTCCGGAGCCAAACTTGTCGTGGCGCTGACCATGATCTTTCTCCTGGAAAAGGGTATTATGATCAGTTCCCTTGGAATGGTGGTGGCTGCATTTGTCGGTTCACTGCTTGCCATGGGATTTGTCCTTTTGATTTCGTTTCGGGTATCGAATATGTCGCTTCTTGTAGTGTGCGGTATCCTGATCGGCTATATCTGTTCGGCGATTACGGATTTTTGCGTGACGTTTGCTGATGATTCCAATATTGTCAATCTTCACAACTGGTCGATGGGAAGTTTTTCCGGTATGAGCTGGGAGCATATCCGTATCATGACCATAATTGTTGGGATCACGATTGTAATTACCTTCGGGCTTGCAAAACCGATCAGTGCCTATCAGATGGGCGAGTCTTATGCCAGAAATATGGGCGTAAATGTAAAAGTGCTGCGCATTGCACTGATTTTACTGTCAAGTCTGCTGTCGGCGTGTGTGACAGCATTTGCCGGACCGATTTCGTTTGTCGGAATTGCTGTTCCCCATTTGATCAAACTGGCAACCCGCACAGCAAAGCCGATTATTCTTATTCCGGGATGTTTTCTCGGTGGCGCGGCGATTACGCTGTTTTGTGACGGGATTGCGCGGACTGTATTTGCGCCAACGGAGATCAGTATCAGTTCGGTGACTGCGGTATTTTTAGTGCCGGTGGTGATTGCGGCGATGCTTCGCAAGCAGCGGATGTGATGGATCGTGGAAGAGAAAAAGATGCAGACAGAAAACCAGGATGGGCAGGGAATAAATGGAAAATGATGAAAGAAGAAAACAGGAAACAAAATGAGCCAGAGCAGCTTACGATGCGTGATCTGACCGTGGGATATGACAAGATTCCCCTGATCAAAAACATCAATCTGGGCGTCCGGCCAGGGGAAATCCTCACACTGATCGGGCCCAACGGCTCCGGAAAATCGACAATTTTAAAGACCATCACCAAACAGCTCAAAACCATTGGCGGCAGTGTTTTTCTGGGAAAGGAATCCATGCGGGAACTGACGGACAGTGAAATTTCCAGACACCTTTCGATGGTTATGACGGAGCGTATCCATACAGAACTGTTAAGCGGCAGGGATGTGGTGGCAACCGGGCGCTATCCATACACGGGGCGGCTCGGTATCCTCTCGGAGCAGGACTGGAAAAAGGTGGACGAGGCGATTGCGCTGGTGCATGCCGGGGAAGTGCAGCAGCAGGATTTCCGGAGAATCAGTGATGGGCAGCGGCAGAGACTTATGCTGGCGCGGGCCATCTGTCAGGACACGCAGGTTCTGATTCTCGATGAACCGACTTCCTATCTGGATATGGGATTTAAACTGGACATTCTTACAACCATCCGCATGCTGGCACGGAAGAAAAACCTGGCAGTTATCATGTCATTGCACGAACTGGATCTGGCACAGAAAATTTCGGACACCATTGCGTGTGTGAAAGGGGATCGTATTGACCGGGTCGGGACACCGGAGGAAATTTTTTCCGGAGACTACGTGCAGCAGTTGTACGGTGTAAAGCCACAGCAGTTTGATCCGCAGACCGGACAGGCATTTCTGGAAAGACCGGAAGGGACACCGGAGGTATTTGTGATTGGCGGCGGTGGAACAGGGCTTGCAGTTTATAACCGTCTGCTGCGGCAGAACATTCCGTTTGCAGCGGGCATTTTGCAGGAAAATGATGTGGAGTACGCAGCGGCATCTGCACTTGCAACGCAGGTCTTCTCGGAAAAAGCATTCTTTCCGGTTGCGGAAGAAACCTTTTTGCAGGCGAAACAGATGCTCGAACGTTGTGAAACCTGTGTCTGTACATTGACAGAATTTGGTCCCTATAATGAGAAAAACCGGCAGCTTTATGAATATGCAAAACAATGTGGTAAAATCTAAAATAAATCTAAACAGAATCTTAAAAAAATAGGACGTGTCCTTGACGTTTTTACAAAATCGAGGTATAGTACGCTACGTTTCTGCGGCAGACAGGCAGCAGGAACGCAGCGTATTTTATATTGGAAAGAAAAGAGGAAAAGTATAAGATGACCTTTTACCAGGAATTACAGCTGAGTTCCGTCGGATCAAAACAGCTGATCAAAAATACAACCGATAAGAAGGAAAAACGCAGACATATCCTGATTTATAATTTTAAAGTCTATCTCGTTATGGTGTTCTGTGTGGCTGTGGTTACGCTGTTCAGTAAAATATTCGGTGCAGATAACAG
>DLQV01000156.1:1329-3197 GCA_002474415.1 Lachnospiraceae bacterium UBA7598 | reverse complement strand
CATGGATTACTCTGTATTGCGGGAATTTTTGGAATTTTAATCATAGGACCGAGAATTACCAACATAATGCATCCGGTCCCGGCATTTTTTGTGAATGTGGCATGTATTCTGATTCTCATGATTTTCGGATGCCACAATGTGATCATGTCAAACCAGTCCACGTTTGTCCTTGGATATCTGCTTTTGCAGGGGTATGATGTGAGCGGCCATGCCTATGTGCTGCGTGTGATCAGTCTGTTGATCGGTATGGGAATCTGCATGGCTGTATTTTATAAGAATCAGAAAAACCGCCCGTATCGCCGGACATTCTTAGATCTGTTCCGGGAATTTGATGTGCGTTCCGCGCGGAACTGGTGGTATATTAAGCTGACACTGATCGTTTCTTCCGCACTGCTGATTGTGTCACTGCTTGGATGGCCGCGTGCCATGTGGGCGGGAATTGCCTGCATGTCCGTATGTCTTCCGTTTCATGCGGACAGTGTGGAGCGTGCAAAACGCAGAGGACCATTTAATATTGTGGGGTGCATGATCTTTCTTGTTTTGTATCATGTGTTACCGGAATCCATGTATCCGTATATCGGGATGATCGGTGGAATTGGTGTGGGATATTCTGCGGGATATGCCTGGCAGACCGTGTTTAATACGTTTGGCGCACTGTCGATCGCATCGGGGTTATTCGGTGCAGGTACGGCAGTGGCACTGCGTATTATATTCAATGTGATGGGATCTGTATATACTATCGTATGTGACAGATTTTTGGATTTCCTCAGAAAAAGGGTGGAAATCCGTCATGTGGGTGAGATGGCATAAAATCAGTAGATCACCCGGTTGCGCCCGCTCTCTTTGCCGAGATAAAGTTTGCGGTCGGCTTCCTGGATGACAGATTCCATCGTATGGTTTCTGCTGAATTCTTCGAGCCCGAATGTCATGGTTACATGAATCAGTTCCCGCTCGTATAATACCGGTGTATGCCGGATACCGTCCAAAAGCTCAGACATCAAAAGCTGGGTCTCATCAATATTCATATCGGGAAATACAAACAGGAATTCTTCGCCACCCCAACGGCAGATGTCTCCTTTTTCGGCTATTACCGTACGAAATATTTTGGAGAGTGTGCGAAGAACTTCATCCCCGGCGTCATGTCCGTAAGTATCATTTACATGTTTGAAAAAATCGATATCTCCCATGGCAACGGTCAGCGTCTGTATTTTATGCTGTGAGTATTCGGAAATACATTTTTCGAGATACTTACACATCTGCCATCGATTGTAAAGTCCGGTCAGGGGATCGGTGGATGCGATGTGTTCCAATTCCAGATTGTAACGCATCAGTTTGTGTTCCATCTGCTGGGAATTCTGGGTGAAAATAATCATAATCGTGATCAGTTCTGCAAAAATAAACAGAGTGTCTATCGTCTGCATACAGATACTGATATCTGCGGAAAGATGGATAACCGGCAGATGATGCCGTGCATAGGAATACAAAAGCAGGCGGTAAGCACATGTGCAGATTCCAACAAATATTTTGGTGCGGATACGATGGAAACTGACCGCAAAATTTAATACGAGAAGTACAAATAGGAAGTGCTGTACGCCACAGTCCCATCCGAATCTCTGTATAAATACGGTAATCCAGAATATCGTCAGTATTTGTGAAAAAACGGAAGCAAAATGTGTATGGTTCAGATAAGTGATCCGGAATGCAAATATATATAAAATGCCGCAGACGAGTGCCAGCAGAGAAGACGGAACATCCCCAAGAAAGCAGCAGACACCAAAAAGGACAAGAAAATAAAGACTGAGAATCAGCGCGTACAGGCGCAGCGTCACAGCCGTATTTTTGGTTTCATTTGGATTTTGTACATCCTG
>DLQV01000156.1:0-1182 GCA_002474415.1 Lachnospiraceae bacterium UBA7598 | reverse complement strand
GGAAATTACATTGTATAATCAGAAAGGTTGAGGAATAAAATAATAAAGAACATATAGGAGGAATCTATTATGGTTACTTGGGACAACTTAGATACCCTTGCTTCTTTCCAGAATCTTTCCAAAACAGGTCGTGTAGATCTGAAAAAAGTAATGTCTGGTGAGAACGGGGCAGAGCGTGTGAAAAATTACAGTATTCCAATGGCAGAGGGATTGGTATACAACTATGCTGCAAAGCAGGTGGATGATGATGTGCTGGCAGCTTTGGTTAAGCTTGCAGAAGAAGCTCAGCTTTCCGAAAAATTTGAAGAGCTTTACAATGGTGCGGTAATCAACACCGGAGAGAATCGTCTGGTTCTTCATCAGCTGACGCGTGGACAGCTTGGAAAAGCTGTTGTAGCAGATGGTGTGGATAAGCGTAAATTCTATGTTGAGCAGCAGCAGAGAATTGCAGATTTTGCAAACAAAGTACACGCAGGTGAGATCACAAACGCTGCAGGTGAAAAATTCACAACAGTTGTCCAGATCGGTATCGGTGGAAGTGACCTGGGTCCTCGTGCTATGTATTTAGCACTTGAAAATTGGGCAAAGAAAAACAACACATTCAAGATGGAAGCAAAATTCATCAGTAATGTAGATCCGGATGATGCAGCAGCTGTATTGAATTCTGTTGATGTTGCTCATTCTATTTTCGTACTTGTTTCCAAATCAGGTACAACACTTGAAACACTGACAAATGAGTCATTTGTTAAGGACGCATTAAAGAAAGCAGGCCTGGATGCTTCTAAGCATATGATCGCAGTTACCAGTGAGACTTCTCCTCTAGCAAAGAGTGATGATTATCTGGCAGCATTCTTTATGGATGATTATATTGGAGGACGTTATTCTTCTACATCAGCCGTTGGTGGAGCTGTATTATCCCTGGCATTCGGACCGGATGTATTTGCACAGTTCCTGGATGGCGCTGCAGCAGAGGATAAGCTTTCCGCAGAAAAAGATGTATTAAAGAACCCGGAAATGCTGGATGCACTGATTGGCGTATATGAGCGTAATGTACTGGGATATCCGAGCACAGCAGTGCTTCCTTATTCTCAGGCGCTCAATCGTTTCCCGGCACATTTACAGCAGGTAGATATGGAGTCCAATGGTAAATCCGTAAACCGTTTCGGCGAGCCTGTAAATTAC